>CAYFLO010000006.1:0-21213 GCA_964343995.1 uncultured Bifidobacteriaceae bacterium | reverse complement strand
TGCCAGCGACGGCCGGCCCGAGCGCGGCATTGGACGAGCCGATCTGCTCCGAACGCCAGGCCAGGCGCTCGTACGGCATGACCGAGCGCGCCCGTGCGACGAGCGCAGAGTTGGACATCGCCTTGAGGTTGGGGCGCTCGTTGCGGATGCGGTCGGCGAGGATCTCGTCCTCCTCCGCCTCCGGGAAGTTGGTGGTGGTGAGCACCCAGGCCGAGCGTGCCGGGGCAGCAGCGGACAGCGCCTCGTTGGCATCGGTGGCCGACGGCACGTGAGCCGGGGCGCCCGGGGAGTTGAAGAACATCTGGTCGATGAGCTCCCAGGTCATGCCCTTGCGGATGCCCAGGACGCGCACCGAGCTCTGGTTGATGTACAGGTAGCCGTAGATGAAGCCGGCGACGGACGCCTCCTCGGCGAGCTCGTCGGGGGTGAAGCAGACGTCGGACACGTAGCCCGCGCTCCAGCCCGGCAGGACGTGGGGGATCCAGCACATCGAGGCACCCAGCGGGGTGATGGGAGCGGCCATGACGTCGGCCGCATTGAGGCGGGTGTAGACGGGGAACCGGGTGCTGGGCTCCGTGTCGATGATCCAGGCCTTCTCGGACATCTGCTTCCTCTTCCTCACGCGTCGACGCCCGGGCAACGGCACGGGCGACAGCCCGGACGTGCCCGGGCCCGGTCAGTCTGCCACCCGGTCCGGGCGGTCGCATGCCGTTCGGCAGGAGGGCAGGGCTCAGCGCCCGAGCCACTCCCGGGGGCCGTGGACCGGCTGGCCGGCCAGGAGGCGCTCGATGGTGTCGTGGGTGTACTGGACCGCGATCTCGTTGCGGCCGATGACCATCTCGGTGCCGTCGGCGGAGGCGAGCCCGGCCTGCACCCGGCCCTGGGCGGTGTAGTCCTCGTCGCGGAAGGCGGCGAAGAACCACTCGGCCGTGCGCTCGGCCTCAGCGAGCTCCTCGGCACTCTGCGGCGGATGCCTCAGCAGCGTGGTCTGCCACGTCATCGACTCCCCCCACGAGTCGCCGGGGAGCATGATCGAGACGACCGTGCGCTGACGCAGTCCGCCGGCGATCGACATGCCCGGGAAGAGCCAGTAGACGAGCCCAAGGGTGGCCGCCGGATCCCACTCCTCGCGCGGCTTGGTGACCTCGTCGTCGAGCGTCTTCAGCGCGAAGACGTTGCGCACGTGCGGGCCCAGTGGGTCGAAGGTCGCGCGGTTGCTGTGGTTGGTGAGGAAGACGGTCTGCGGGTGCAGGGTCGCGAAGTGGTAGCCCTCCAGGTACCCGTCCAGGGTCACCTTCCAGTTGGGACCGGCCAGGGTCTTGGTGGTGAAGTGCGTGCAGCGGTCGAGTTCCAGGCGCTCCAGCAGCGGCAGGGCATCGCCCAGCCAGGCGTCGATGTCGAACTCCATGCCGCGGGTGAGGCCGGCGAAGACGATGCCGGCACGCTCCTCGCACGGCAGTGACAGCAGGGAGTGCGACGCGCGGTCGACGTCGCCGAAGGTGTTCTCCGCCGGCACCCCCACGAGCGCGCCATCGGTGTCGTAGGTCCACCCGTGGTAGCTGCAGCTGAAGCGACGGGCGGAGCCGCAGCCCTCCGGCACCAGCTGCATGGCGCGATGTCGGCACACATTGGCGTGGGCACGCATGCGCCCGTCGCGTCCGCGCACGAGCAGCACCTGTCGGCCGCACACCCGCAGGGCCTTGAAGTCACCGGGGTTCGGCAGTTCGGCCGACAGCGCCACGGGCAGCGGGATGCGCCGGAAGATGGTCTCCATCTCGCGCTCCCAGCGCGCCTCGTCGCGGTAGTCCGAGATCGGAATGCGCCGCTGCTGCGGAGCCATGTCGGTGGTGCCGTCGCGCAGGTGCGCGGCGAGCCGGTCCATGATCGCCAGAGCGTCGTCGCGCTCCAGGGCGGCGTGGGCGCCGGCCTGGTACTCCGGCACCGCGTGAGCGGCCTGGATCTCCTGCGTCATACCGTCAGGATGCCCGATGGGATGTGCCGGTACTCGTTGATCGAGCGGAGTCGCCCGACGCCCTCGTGAAAGGCCACCGTGCTCATCGAGGCGTGGGCGGGCAGGAAGAACAGGTCCTCGTCGAGGCCGAGCACCCCGGCCAGGATCGAGTTGATGACGCCGCCGTGGGTGACGAGCACGATGCGCTCACCCGGGTGCGCGGCCAGCAGGGTGGCGAAGTTCTCCGCGCAGCGCGCGTGGAATTCCGCCGCCGACTCGCTGAAGGGCATGAGATCCCAGCGGCGCTCCACCCGGTAGCGACGGGTGCGCTCGGCCCACTCCTCGGCGGAGACGTGGTCCTTGGGGTTCTGTCCGGCGGCGAGCTCGCGGAACGACTCGATCTCGTGCAGTCCCGTCGCGGTGACCACCGGAAGGCCGTGAGGCTCAGCGATGGCGCGGGCGGTGTCCTGCGCGCGCGACATCGGACTGGCGAGGACCACGTCGACCTGATCGTCGGCGAGCCCTCGCCCGACGGCGAGGGCCTGCTGCCGACCGAGGTCCGACAGCGGCGGGTCGACCCACGCCGCCGGATCGAAGTTCACGGGATCGGGGTAGTCCTGCTGGGCATGACGCACGAGCGT
Organism: uncultured Bifidobacteriaceae bacterium; assembly: GCA_964343995.1. Classification (GTDB taxonomy): domain Bacteria; phylum Actinomycetota; class Actinomycetes; order S36-B12; family S36-B12; genus JBAWXR01. The sequence continues at coordinate 18,621 of CAYFLO010000006.1, read as the reverse complement.
CACGTGGGTGACGTCCGGCAGGCCGAACCAGAAGGGCTCCCGAACCCCGAACGGGGGCTCGGTGTGCGTCACGCCGTCTCGACCACCCGCACGGTGCCGGCCGATCCGTCGAGCTCCACCAGCGTGCCCGAGGGCAGTTTGTGCCCGGCGCCGCGCACGGAGACCACGCACGGCACGCCCAGCTCGCGGCTGACGATGACCGCGTGGCTGCCGGGGGCACCGATCTCGCAGATCACCGCACTGGCGATCATGAACAGCGGCACCCAGGACGGGTCGGTGGTGGTGCACACGAGGATCTCGCCGGGCTGCAGGTCGTCGGCATCGGCGAGGTCGGCGATGACGCGGGTGCGCGCCGTGACCGTGCCGGGTGAGCCCGCCACTCCGGTGAGGGTCGTGCCGGCGGGCTCGGCCGCACCGTCGATGCGCCGCGCGCGCGGCTTCCACTCGCTGATCGGCGGGATGGGTTGACCGTGCATGACCACGTACGGCGGGTCGAGCTCGGCCAGGGTGAGCCACTGGGCATGCCGGTCGGCGAGCGTGCCGCGCCACGACGCCGGGTCGGCAAGGAACCCGTCGACCTCGGAGTCCTTCAGCTGGAACACGTGCATGGGGTCGGCGAGGTGCCCGCGCTCGTGCATGCGCCGGCCGAGCTCGCGGAAGGCGAGCTTGGGCTCCTGGATGAGCATGACCGCGGCGTTCTTGCCGCCCTCGCGCAGGCGGTAGCCGAGCTGACCGGAGGCGATACCGGCGGCGAGCATGCCCGCCGTGGCCTCGTCGCCAGCGACCATCGCGGTGAGCTCCGCCTCGGCGGCCTCGCGGGCGGCCTGTGCCTGCGCAGCGCGGACCGACGGAGCCATGTCGTCGTCCTGCTTGCGGACGCGATCGATCATCGCGTAGGCCAGCGAAGGATTGATGAGCCAGGTGTCGGCACTGATCTCCCACTCGTTGACACCGCGGTGGCCGAACTCGGCGAGCAGGTCGGCGAAGCCGGCGTTGAACGCGGCGGCGGCCGGCAGCGCGGCCAGGCGCGCGCCGAGTCCGTCGACGCCCGCATCGAAGGCGGCGGTGAGTTCGGCGGAACTGCGCACCTGGCGCGAGAGCGCCCACACCCGATTGGGCAGGCCCGCTGAGGCGACCTCGCCAAGCGCGGCGAAGATCCGGATGCCGAGTTCGGGACGGCCGACGGCGTCGGCGATCGACTGGACGATGCCGGGGCCGACGGCCGCACCGATGACGACCTGCGCGTAGGCGTCCCACACCGGGTTCTGCCACTGCGCCGCCGTGCGCCCGTAGGCGACGAGCTCGGCGTCGGAGATCGTCGCGAGGTCGGGCCGCGACGCGCGCCACGCCTTCGCCTTGGCCAGGAGGTCGTCGAGGGTGGCCTGCTGGCCGCCGGACAGGATCACGCCCACCGTCGCACCCAGCGCCGCCGAGCACTCCTCGTTGTCGTCGCGCGGGTCCTTGACGAATGGCGGCACGACGGGGTTCTGGCCGAAGAAGGAGATGTCGATGGCGTCGGGGCTGCCACCGGGCATGCGGTGGCCGAACACCCGGCCGACCGACACCTGGTTGAAGAAGTAGCCACCCCAGCTGCCGTAGGTCTCCGGCTGCGTCCACAGGAACTCGTCCTCGGTGAAGGTGCCCAGGTGGATCCAGCCCCATGCGGTGCCGGGCACGATGCCCTGCTCCCAGGTGAGGGTCCAGTTCAGCGGAGTGAACGGATCCGGGCCCACCTCGTCGGCGTTGCCGCGGGTATAGATCGGGAAGCGCGCGCTCGGCGGCGTGTCGACGATCCAGGTCTCCATGAGGTCCTCCGGTGCGGTTCGGGCGAATCAGCTAGCGGAACGGGGCTCTGTGAGAGGTGCGGGTCGGGCGTCAGTTCGGGCGGGCGATGATCGAGCGGTCGCCCAACTTCCACATCCGGTCGAGGCGACGATAGGCGATGCGCCAGCCGGCCGGTGTGCGGACGAAGCGGTCGGCGTACTCCGCCCCCAGGAGGTAGTGACCCTCTCCCTTGATGTGCTGGGAGATGAGGTACGTGCGCACCTCGGCGGTGTCGCCGTCGGGGCTGAACTCGATCAGGCTCTTGGACACCGCGTGCTGGGTGGCGTCGAGGTGACCGATCGACCCCTCGATCATCGCGCTGATGGCCGCGGGACCGGTGGGGGCACCCAGGCTGCCGGCGTCGAACTGGCCGTCCTCGGTGAACAGGGCCTCCACCTCGCGGAAGTTCTTGAAGTCCAGGGCGCGGGAGTAGCGGACGAGGATCTCGTCGATCTCCATGCGGTCGGAGATCTCCTGCAGGGACTTCGTCATCGGTGCTCCTTCGGCGGTCGCCCCGAGCGGGCGCTGGCCCACGCTAGGGAGCGCTAGGGTGCAATGCAAGGATTTCCTAGTAATTGCCGTTCCCCCGGCGACCCCGTCGCCCGCCCTTCGAATCGAAAGAGGACCTATGGCGCAGCAGGCCAAGAACTGGGAGAACGTCAGGAGTTACTCCCTGGACGCCGATGCCGAGCAGGCGCTGTTCGACGCGCAGATCGAGTGCACGCTCATCTGGGCGAGCAAGGACGGCTGGCCGATGGGCGTCATCGTCAACTACATCCACCGCGACGGACGGTTCTGGCTCACCGCCAGTGAGGAACGCCCGCGGGTCAAGCAGATCCGCAAGGACCCGCGCGTGTGCATCGCCATCTCATCGAAGGGCTCCTCGATCAAGGAGCGCCAGTCGCTGACCTACAAGTGCCGGGCCATCGTGCACACCGACCGCGAGACGCTCGACTGGGTGCTGCCGGAGTTCGCCGCGGCGATGCGCCCGGGCGAGCCGGAGAAGGCCGCCGCGTTCCTGGCGATGCTCGACTCCCCCGAGCGGGTGGTGTTCGAGCTCATCCCTGAGGTCCGCGTCGGCTTCGACAGCGCCAAGATGTGGGCGGCCTCCGAGGCCGCCCGTCCGTCCGACTCGCCTTCCGGCAGGTCTGCATGAGCCGCTTCGATGGTCGCGTCCTATTCGTCACCGGCGGTGCCAGCGGCATCGGTCGGGCGACCGCCGAACGCGTCGTCGCCGAGGGCGGTCGCGCTGCCCTGGTCGACCTCGACGCCGATCGGGCGCGCGCGACGGCCACCGAGATCGGCGGCGGCTGCATCGGCCTGGGTGCCAACGTGGCCGACGAGGACCAGGTGGCCGCGGCCGTGCAGGCCACGGTCGACCAGCTGGGCGGGCTTGACCTCGCCCTCGCGGCGGCCGGCCACGCGGAGTTCGGTCCCACCGCCGAGTGGGACGCCGCGCGCGTCATGCGCATGCTCTCGGTTCACGTGGGTGGCACCTTCAACGTCGTCAAGCACGTGCTGCCGGTGATGAAGGCCTCCGGGAGCGGCTCGATCGTCACGATCGCCTCCACCGCGGCCTTCATGGCCAACAACAACAACGTCCCCTACGGCGCCGCCAAAGCCGGCATCACCGGCCTCACGCGACAGGTGAGCCTGGAGGCGCTGCCGGAGGTGCGGGTCAACTGCGTGGCCCCCGGGCGCACGATCACCGGCATGACCACCCCGCTCATGCTCCAGCGCGGCGGCGACATGGAGCGCGGCGAGGAGATCTTCGGGGCGGCGATCCCGATGAAGCGCATGGGTCGCGCCGAGGAGCTCGCGGCGGCGATCTGCTTCTTCCTCAGCGACGACGCGTCGTTCATCACCGGTCAGACGCTGCTCGTCGACGGTGGCGAAACGATCGCCTAGCGGTCGAGTGCCGCTGCGGCCCGCGCGCTAGTCGAGCAGGCCGGTGCGGATCGCGTCGATCTGCGCCTCGGACAGGCCGCGCGCCAGCGCCCAGTCACGCGCACGGCCGTGCTCGGCAGTGAAGTTCGCCAGGAACGTGCGCATCGTGTCGGCGTCGGCCGCGAAGATCCAGTCCGGTGCGGCGGCCAGCCCGTTGTCCTGGAACACCTGTGCGGCGCGGATGCGCTCAAGCACGACCGCCATGTTGGCCGCCGTGACGTGGTAGTCCGCGACGATCACTTCATGGTCGACGTCGAGCAGGTCCAGAAGCAGGGCCACCACGATGCCGGTGCGGTCCTTGCCGGCGGTGCAGTGCACGACCAGTGGCCGATTGCCCGGCTCTGCCACCAGGGCGAGGGCCTGCAGGATCGACTCGGCGTTGGCGACGGTCTGCCGGCGGTAGTCCTCGACCAGGTTGTCGGCCATCCCTGCGGCGATCTGCTCGGGGTTGACGCCGGACTGCGGGAGCATCGGCAGGTTGATGACGCGCGTGCCTGCCAGCCCGAGGTCGTACGGCTCGCGCTCGACCTCCATGCGCATGCGCAGGTCGACGACGACACGTGGATCGACCTGGGCGACGAGATCGCGCACGCCCTGCTCGGTGAGATTGCGCGGGTTGTCCGCGCGCACGACGCGGCCGCGCTGCACCGTGCGACCGTCGCGCGTGGGGATGCCGCCCAGGTCGCGCACATTGACCAGTCCGTCGATGGCCAGCGGGGTCGCTGTGGTCACGCGATCGCCTGCGCTGATGACAGCAGTCGACGGGCCAGGCCTACGCGATCAACCGGATCGGCCTGACCCTCCAGAGGTGACTCCACCGACAGGATCGTCTGCGCGGGCAGGGCAGCCACGAACTCACGCACGGGAAGGTCACCCTCGTCAGGAGCCAGTCGCGCGCGCACCGCCTGGGCCCGCGCCTCCTGCGGGTCGTCCGCCGGACCGGCACCGTCGGCACCGCACACCTGCACGTAGGGCAGCAGACGCGCCGGCACCGACCGCAGGTCGTCGGGGCTTCCACCCGAGCGGGTCAGGTGCAGCACATCGGTGAGCACGACGGCATTGGGCTGGCCAGCCGCCTCAACGACGGCCACGCATTCCTGCAGCGTGCGTGCCGCGGAGAAGAGCATGAACTCCACGGCGATGCCGGTGCCGTGCTGGGCCGCGGCCTGAGCGAGGGCGGCCAAGGTGTCGACGCGACGGTGCGGGTCGGTGTCCTCGACCGTGGCGATGACATACGGGGCACCGAGAATTCCGGCGGCCTCCAGGAGCGGGGCTGCATCGGTCACCGCCGACGGGTCCTTCATACGCACGACCTCGACATCCAGGATCCGCACACCAGAGTCGTCAATGGCCCGGCGGAGATCGCGCAGCGCGCGCACGTCGCCGATGAGTCCGTGGTCGACTCCGGTCGACGGGCTCGGGGTGAGTCGGAATCCGGTGTAGTCGTACCCGGCCTCGGCCGCCACTCCCACGAGTTCGCGCGGGGGCACCGCGATCATCGACAGGTGGGCCAGGCTGTATTCGCGCGTGCGGGAGTCGCTCATCGTCCGGCCAGCCGCTCGGCAATGGGGGCGAAGGCATCCAGGTGCGCATCGCCCACGGTGATGGCGGAGAAGCCGAACTCCTCGCGCCGGCGCAGCAGTTCCTCGCAGATCTCGTCGACGGAGCCGACGGCCGCGTGCGGGAAGGCCTTGAGGGTGGGCAGGTCCAGGCCGGTGCGGGCCATGACCGCGTCGGCGGTGATGCTCGAGCGGCCATCAATGCTGATGAAGTAGGTGGCGGTCTCCAGCTCGAGGTCGTCGAACCGCGCACCCGCACCCTCGCGGATCCAGCCGATCTTGCGATGGGTCTCCTCGCGGGTCGAGGACGTGATGCTGCCCGCGCCGACCACACCGCTGGAGTTGTTGAAGTTGACGCTGACGATGTCGGCGAGCTCACCGGCCAGACGAAGCACCCGCGGCGCCCCGCCACCGATCATGATCGGCGGCCGCGGCTGCTGCACCGGACGCGGCATCGCGATGTAGCCGTACGACTGGATGTGCGCACCGCGGTAGTCGACCTCCGCGTCCGACCCGAGCGCCTGGATCATGAACTCTGCGGTCTCGCGCAGCAGGTCGATGCGCTCCCCGGCCGACGGGAACGGGATGCCCAGGGCCTGGTACTCGCGCTCCAGCCAGCCGGCGCCCAGGCCGATCTCCAGGCGCCCCTCCGACAGCACGTCCAGCGACGCGAGCTCCTTGGTCAAGGTCGTCGGCAGGTGGTAGCCCACACACGCCATGCGCGAGCCCAGTCGGATGCGCTCGGTGACCATCGCGGCCGCGGCGAGTGCCGGAATGAGGGCGAGCTGCTGCACGCGGTGCCCGGTGCCCTCGATCATCGAGCCGGGCCCCAGGTAGTGGTCGGCCACGTGCAGGGCGTCGTAGGGGGAGTCCTCGACGCGACGGGCCAACTCGACCCACTCGCGTCGGGTGGGCGAGCTGAATGCCTGCACCGCGAAGCGGAAGGGGCGGCCCACGGACGGGTTCACGGGGCAGCCTTGCGCGCGCCGCGGAAGAACTGTCCGTGCGAGGCCATGAACCCGCCGTCGACGAAGAGTGTCTGGCCGGTGACCCACGACGCCTGGTCGGAGACGAGGAACGACACCGCATTGGCAATATCGGTGACGTCGCCCATGCGGCCCACAGGGAGCACGCGGGCGATCGCCGCGCGTGCGGCCTCAGTGCCGTAGTGGCCGGCCGTGCCCTCCGTGAGCACGGTGCCGGGCCCGACGGCGTTGACGCGGATGCCCATGTCGCCGAACTCCACCGCCATCGCCTGGGTGAGCAGGTTGATCGCCGCCTTGGACGCCGGGTAGAGCGACGTCGAGGCGGCATGCGCGCGCGAGGTGATCGACGACAGGTTGACGATGCTGCCGCCGCCATTGCGGGCGATGATCGGCACGATCGCCTGGGCCATGAGCACCGGGCCCATGACGTTGATCTCCAGAATGTCGCGCATGTCGTCGACACTCGCGGACATCAGGTTCGTGTAGCGCTGGATGGCGGCGTTGTTCACCAGCACCGTGGCGTTCGGGGCGAGCTCGTCGAGCCCGACAAGAGCGTCGGTGTCGCGCACGTCGAGCACATGGCCGCGCGCACCGGTGCGCGCGCACACCTGGGCAAGCGGCTCCGGATTGGCGTCCAGGGCCAGAACGTCGTATCCGTCCTGGCGCAGTCGCTCGGTAATGGCCGCGCCGATGCCCTGTCCGGCACCGGTGACGACGGCGGTCGTGGTCATGACCCCTCCTGCAATGGATGGCACGGGAACTGCTGGTCGAAGGAGTCGCCGTGGACGGCCCAGGCCAGGCATCGACCCAGCACCTCACGGTAGCCGGGGCTCTCCCAGGCGATGCGGTCGCGCATGCCGAGGTCGGCGTGACCGAGGTCCTGCACGTCGAACCGTCCGCGGCAGTGGCCCAGGGTGAAGTACACGACTCCCCCACCCACGCGACGACGGGCCAGCACCGGCAGGCGGGCGCCGGGGAGCACTGCGGTGAGCTCAGGAATCTGCTCGAAGCCACGGCACTGCGCGGTCAGTTCGGTGTCCAGGAGCACGTGCGCATCGTCACTCCACCGACTCACGTAGACCTCGTCGGTCGTCGTGAATGACGACAGCCCCGCGACCAGCGGGTCGGAGGCGTCGACGACGTCGACCTGCACCTGCGTGATCGGCGGGTGCCCCAGGAACCGATTGCCGAGCAGCGCGGTGAACTCCGGCATGGCGTCGGGGGTGCGGAAGATCCGCTCGGCGCCTGGCACGGGGGCGTCGATGGCGGAGTTGGTGGCGTGCAGGCCCAGCAGCCGGCCGCCGTCGGCGACTCGCGCCGTGAGGGCCTGCGCCTGCGCGGTCGTCGGGCGCACGTCGCACGTGTACGCGACCACGGCATCGGCCGTCGCGATCGCCGAGAGGTCGCTGAAGTCGTCACGCACGGTGACCCGCGCGGCGTCATGACCGTCGAGCCCGGCCAGGAGCTCCGCACGGGCGAAACCCATGTCGTGCCAGCGGCCGCCGACGACGAGGAGGACGTCGACCGGCCCTTCAGGGCAGCGCGCCGGGACCGTCATGGTGGGGGTCCCGGTCGCGCTGTCAGCCTGGGTGCGCGGGTGTCGAATCGGCGCGGATCAGTACTGGGTGCGCACGGTCATGCCGCCGTCGCACACGACGTTGGTGCCGACGCAGTAGCCGAACGCCGGGCTGGCCAGCGACACGATGACGGCCGCGACCTCCTCGGGCTTGCCCATGCGCCCGATCGGGATGGAGCCGAGCACCTTCTCGTAGACCTCGGGACGACCGGCCTTGATCTTGCCCCAGTCGCCGTCGTCGAAGTAGACCGGTCCGGGCGACACCGTGTTGACGCGGATGCCCTTGGGCGCGAGCGCGTGCGCGGCGGCCGAGGCGTGGCGGATGATCGCGGCCTTGAACGCGCCGTAGGAGTTCGGCGAGCTCGGCCACACGTTGTCAAAGCCGAAGGTCGACGACATCGCGATGATGGTGCCGCCGCCGGCCGCCTCCATGATCGGGGTGGCGGTGTCGATCGCGTGGACGAGCGGCATGAGGTCCAGCTCCAGGCTCTGCTGCCACTGCTCGGCGCCCTTGAGCGAACCACCGGTGACGTTGGAGACCAGAATGTCCAGGCCGCCGAGGGCCGCGGCCGCATCGGTGATGAAGCCCTTGAGCTGATCCTCCTTGCTCACATCGATGGCGCGGGCGAAGACGGTGGCGCCCTTGGCCTTCAGCTCGGCCGCGAGGGCGTCGACGGCCTCCTGGTTGCGCGCGCAGAAGGCGACGGATGCCCCCTCCGCAGCGAGGAGCTCAACGGTGGCGCGGCCGATACCGCGAGTTCCGCCCGTGACGAGTGCGCGCTTGCCGGCGATGCCCAGATCCATGTCAGTCCCCTGCGTAGTGGCGATGTCGCGACGGTCCGGTCGCTTCGGCGGCGCTCTCGGGCGCCGGTCGGTACGTTACTAGCATCGGACTCCGGTAAGTCAGGGGTTCGGCCACGCCCGCCCGACCCGATGGATCCGATGACCGGAGGCCCCATGCCCGTGGTGACCGTGCTCCCCCTGGGGCTCGAGCTCGAGGTCGGTCCCGACGAGACCGTGATGGCCGCCGCCCGACGCGACGGCTACGTGTGGCCGACGGTGTGCGATGCCTCAGCTTCCTGCGGCACCTGCGTGAGCATCATCCGCGAGGGCGTGGAGAACTGCGGCCCCGTCCCCGACGACGAGCGCGAGACGCTCATGCGCACCATGGGCGTCGTCGACCCGGCACGCCGCCTGGCGTGCCGCCTCACTGTGACCGGACCGGTCACTCTCACCAAGCGCGGCGTGCACCGCGAGGAGTCCGCATGAGCGACACCCCTGCCTCCCTGTCCGACCTGCGTGCCCGTGTGGAGCGACTGGAGGTCGCCGAGGCCGCGCGGGCGGCGCAGTGGCGTTACGCGCGCGCCGTCGACACCGTCGATTTCGACCTGCTCGCCGACTGCTTCACCGAGGACGCGACCCTCACCACCCGACGCGGCACCCGCACCGGGCGTGACGCCGTGGTGGCGTACTACCGCGAGGCCCTCGCCGATCCGATCGAGCGCCGGCACTTCCTGGCCAACCAGGACGTGGAGGTGACGGGGGCCGACGCCGGCACCGTCCGCGCGATGTTCGCCTACACCTACAGCGGCGAGGGCGTGGGGATCCTGGGCTGGGGCCGCTATGTCGACGAAGTGCGACTGGACGACGCGGGTGTCGGACGCATCAGTGCCAAGACGATCAGCATCGATGTGCATGCCGATCCGCGCGAGGGGTGGGCCCGATGAACTTGTCCGGCAAGCGGTTCCTTGTGACCGGAGCGGCGCAGGGCATGGGCCGGTCCATCGCCGTCGAGGCCGCGCGCCAGGGGGCCGAGTGTGTCGTCGTCGCCGACCTTCGGGCCGCCGACGAGACTGCCGACGAGGTGCGGGCCGCGGGCGCCCGCGTGCACGTCATCACCGCCGACCTCGCCGTGGCCGACGATGTCGACCGCATGGTCGACGAGGCCGTGGCCGCAGCCGGCGGCCTGGACACCCTGGTCAACAACGCCGGAGTCATCGACACGATGTTCGTGGAGAAGGCCGGACTGGAAACTCTTGACCAGGACACATGGGACCGGGTGTTCGCCATCAACGTCACCGCGGTGTGGCGGGCCACGCGCCGGGCCGCGCCACACCTGCGCGAATCCGACCGCGGACCGTCCGTCATCAACGCCGCGTCGGTGTCGGGCATGAACGGAACCCAGAACGCCATCGCCTACGGAGCGAGCAAGGCCGCCGTCATCAACCTCACGAAGTCGTGCGCCATCGCCCTGGCCCCGACGGTACGGGTGAACTGCTTCCTGCCCGGCGCGATCGCGACGCCGATGGCCCTGGACTTCGTGGCGGCCACGCCCGATCCGGAGTACACGCTGGGGCACATGACCGGGGCGCACCTCATCCCGCGCTTCGGTGAGCCCGACGAGGTGGCGCAGGTGGTCTGCTTCCTGGCCTCCGACGCCGCTGCATTCGTCACCGGCACGGCGATCCCTGTCGACGGCGGCACACTGGCCTGGCGCGGCCTGCGCGGATGACACCCGGGTACGACGTCGTCCTGTTCGATCTCGACGGCACCATCGTCGACTCCGAGCCCGGAATCGAGGCGGCCCTGCGTCACGCCCTCACCACCGGCTTCGGCATCGATCCCTCCCCCGACCAGCTGCGCGCGTTCATGGGACCACCGATCGCCGAAATTCTTCCCGCGGTTTTCGGTCTGGACGATCCTGACGATCACGCCCGCTTCTTCGCGCACTACTGCGAGGCGTACTTCCACGGCACCGAGACCCAGTTCACCGTCTATCCCGGGCTGGCCGCGCTCATCGCTGACCTGCATGCCCACGGCGTGCGCATCGTGCTGGCCACTGCCAAGCCTCAGGAGTCCGCTGAGCGGATCCTTGCCCACGCCGGGCTGCTTCCGTGCTTCGCCTCTGTCGCCGGATCGGCGTCCGACGGATCACGTCAGGACAAGATCGAGGTCCTCGCGCACGCCTTCGCCCAGGCAGGTATCGATACCGCGCTCACGTCCGTCGTCATGATCGGCGACCGTGCGCTGGACGCCCGGGCCGCGGATGCCCACGGCGTTGACTGTGTGCTCGTTACCTGGGGGTATGCGCCCGATGGCGAGCTCGAGGCGACACCCGCGGAGCATCGGGTCGCGTCGGCCGATGAACTGCGTAGCGTGCTGCTGCCGGGCTGACGCTCCGACGTACGACTGCGGTCAGCCGCGCGCTGCCTGGAGCACCGGCGCCAGCCGGTCCGGCAGCGCCACCCAGTCCGCGGGCGAGGCGAAGGCCAGTTCGAAGTTCGCATCGATCGACACCGCCGCCACTCCCGCGCGCGCCGCAGCCGCCACCTGCTCGCACAGCTCATCGACCGAGAGCGGGCGCAGGTTGGCCACGATGATCGGCGGCTCGGTGAACAGGTTCCAGCACATCGTCAGCGGCGCGAGCGCCGGATCGCGCTTGGCGTTGAGCCGCGCGAGGGTCTCCAGGTGCTGCTCCAGCGTGCCGGACGCCGGGTTCCAGATGTCGAATTTCTGCGCGGTGCGGGCCAGGCCGGCCTCCGAACGCATACCCGACATCAGTGGCGGGTGCGGGGCCTGCACTGGCTTGGGCAGCACGTTCGACGCGGGGATGTCGAAGAACTCCCCGTGAAACTCCACCGGGTCGGGCGCCCAGCAGGCCTTGAGGGCGTCGATGAGCTCGTCGACACGGCGGCCGCGCGTGCGCGGGTCGACGTCGTACTGGGCATGCTCCTCATCGGACCAGCCGACGCTGAAACCGAACTCGGTGCGGCCGCCGGAGAGCACGTCGAGCGTCGTGATGCGCTGCGCGAGGTCGACGGGGCGGTGATAGCCGGCCACCAGGATGCTCGTGCCGATGCGGATGCGCTCGGTCCAGGCCGCCACCGCCGCGAGCAGCTCCATCGGCTGCAGGATCGAGCGGTACGCCTCCGGCACCGGCACCCCCGGGCGCGCGGAGTACCCCGACGCCGGGTTCAACGGGTAGAAGAGGTGCTGCTGGACGTACAGCGAGCCATAGCCCAGCTCCTCGGCCCGCTGCGCCATGTCGCGGATCGCGCCGCGGTCCGGGCTCGTGCCCAGCTGCGGCAGCGACAGTCCCACCCGGGTCATGTGCTCTCCCCTCCTGCCTGGCGCTAGCCGGCGATCGTGCGGTCGCCCGCCCAGTACGGCTTGCGCAGCGCCTTCTTGTCGACCTTCTGCATCTCGTTGCGCGGCAGCTCTGCGACGTATTCGTAGCGCCGCGGGATCTTGTACGACGAGAGTCGGTCGCGACAGAACACCTGCAGGTCGTCGGCCGACGGCGGCGCGGCCGGATCGGCCGGCACGACGATGGCCAGCAGCTGCTCGCCGAGGTCGGGGTGCGGGATGCCCACGACGGCCACGTCGGCCACGCCGGGGTGCGTGCGCAGCACCTGCTCGGACTCCGACGGGTACAGGTTCACGCCTCCGGAGACCACCATGTCCGAGAGCCGGTCGGTGATGAAGACGAAGCCGTTCTCGTCGACATGACCCATATCGCCCAGGGTGAAGGCGCCCGGGCGCACATACGCCTTGGCCGTCTTCTCCGGATCGTTGTGGTAGGTCACGCCGTAGCCCTCGGGCGCTTCGAAGGCCAGCACGCCCGTCTGCCCGACACCGAGCTCGTTGCCCTCCTCGTCGACGACGACGAGGCGGAACGGCTCGACCACGCGGCCCACGGAACCCGGATGCTGCAGCCACTCCGACGACGAGATGCGGCACAGGGTGCCGGACTCACTGCCGCCGTACGACTCCAGCAGCACCGGGCCGAACCAGTCGATCATCGCGCGCTTGACGTCCGGCGGGCAGGCCGAGCCGGTGTGCGCCACCAGCGCCATCGTCGACACATCGGCGCGCGCACGATCGGCCTCCGGAAGCGCGAGCAGGCGCGAGAAGTGCGTCGGCACCATCACCGTGGACGCGACGCCGTAGCGCTCGATCAGTGCGAGCACCTCGGCCGCGTCGAACTTGCCGACGACGACGACCGGGCGCCCGAAGAGCAGGTGGCGCACTGCCGTGAGCGGACCGTTGTGCTGCAGCGGGCCCACGACCAGGTGTGCGCCCTCGGGGTACGCAGCCCGCGCGCGCAGGAGATCCAGGAACTCCAGGTGTGTCTCGGCGGGAGCGAGCACCCAGCGGGTCTGCGTGCCGCGGGCCCGTCCGGTGGTACCGGAGGTGTAGACCATCACCGGGCACGCCGGGCGCACCGGAAAGTCGTCGCGCGCAGGTGCCGCGGCGATCCACGCGTCCCAGGTGATGAGTCCGGCGTGCGTGCCGGCGACGGACGCGCCGGAATGCAGCACAACCGTGTGCACAAGACCGGCGTCGAGGGCGGCCACCGCGGTCGATGCCCCCGCTGGCCCGGCGATGAGCGCGACGATGCCGGCGTCCTGCACCTGGTCGCTGAGCTCGGGCAGGGTGAGCTGACGCGACAGAGCGACCGTGCCGACCCCGGCGAGAAGGCCGGCCGCATGCGCGATGAGCGTGGGCGCAACATTGTCGCCCAGCACGCCCCAACGGTCGGCAGGCAGCGGGGCTCCGTCGAGCAGCGCACGGGCCGCCGCCGTGATCTCCGTTGCGACCTGCGCCCAGGTGCGCTCGCCGCCCGCGTCGACGAGCGCCACGGCATCGGGCGTCGCGGCGGCGTTGTCGGCGATCGGGCCCAAGGGCAGGGCGGGCACGGAACCTCCCGAGGGGGTCGCGGTCGGCGCTGCCGACGGGCGGATCGCGGCGACCTCCGCCCCGACGGAGCGCAACGATAGCCCGCCTAACTAGAGTTGCTGTCAAGAAAGCCGGACGGAGGAGCCATGGACTTCGAGTTGAGCCCCCGCGCGCAGGAGCTGTCCGCGCAGTTGTGGGACTTCCTCAACACCCGCGTGCTCCCCGCCGAGGCCGAGTACGACGCCTATCGCGCGGCCGTAGGTCCGGACGATCACACCCTTCCGCCCGTCGTCGAGCGACTGAAGGTCGAGGCGCGCGAGCGCGGACTGTGGAACCTGTTCCTGCCCGCCATCAGCGGACTCACCAACGTCGACTACGCCTCGCTCGCCGAGATCTCCGGGTGGAGCATGGACCTCCTCCCCGAGGCGATGAACTGCCAGGCGCCCGACACCGGCAACATGGAGACCATCCACCTGTTCGGCACTCCCGAGCAGAAGAAGCAGTGGCTGGAGCCGCTGCTCGACGGCACCATCCGTTCCGGCTTCGCGATGACGGAGCCCCGCGTGGCCAGCAGCGACGCCACCAACATCCAGTGCCGCATCGAGCGCGACGGTGACGACTACGTCATCAACGGCACCAAGTGGTGGACGAGCGGGGCCAACGACCCGCGCTGCCGCATCCTCATCGTCATGGGCAAGACCGATCCGGACGGCCCCACCCACCGACAGCAGTCGATGGTGCTCGTGCCGGTCGATACCCCCGGGGTGAGCATCGAGCGCTCGCTGCCGGTGTTCGGGCGCCAGGATCAGCACGGCCACGCCTGGGTCGAGCTGCGCGACGTGCGCGTGCCCGTGAGCAATCGTCTCGCCGACGAGGGCGACGGGTTCATGATCGCTCAGGCGCGACTGGGTCCGGGTCGCATCCACCACTGCATGCGCGCGATCGGCGCCGCCGAGCGCGCCCTGCAGATGATGGTCGAGCGCGCCAAGGACCGCGTGGCGTTCGGCGGTCCCCTGTCGGACCAGGGCAGCATCCGCGAGTGGATCGCGGAGTCGCGCATCGAGATCGAGCAGGCGCGCCTGCTCACCCTCAAAGCCGCCTGGATGATCGACCGCGGCGACGCCAAGTCGGCGCGCACCGAGATCGCCGCCATCAAGGTCATCGCCCCGCGCGTCGCCTGCAACGTGATCGACCGGGCGATCCAGGTGCACGGCGGCCTGGGCATCAGCGATGACGTACCGCTAGCGCGCATGTACGGCTGGCACCGCGCCCTGAAGGTCTTCGACGGCCCGGACCAGGTGCACCTGCGCTCGATCGCCCAGTGGGAACTGCGTCGCGAGCGTCCGATCACGCTGCCCGGCCCGCGCGGGCACTAGCGCGCGCTACGCGTCCACGACCCCCTGCTTTCGTGGACGCTTACGCGTCCACGCCCAGCATGATCGGCACGAGCAGGTCGGCCAGCGACTCCTCGACCTTGGCCACCGGCAGGCGCGTGAGCGCGCCATCGAGCCAGGCCGTCTGCGAGATCACCAGGAACGCACCCGTGAAGTGGAAGGCGAGCAGCCGCATCGCATGCTCCTCGCGGGCCCGTCGTGACGACCGCGAACCGCGGCCATCCTCCGGCAGGTAGTCGAATGCGCGACGCGCATGGCGGTCCTGCCACTCCTGATACGCCCGCCGCGACGCCGGGGTCGCACCGTTGAGATGCAGCGCGAGGAACCTCGCCTCCACCGGATGTGTGCGCCACCACGCCCATCCGGCATAGATGACCTCGCGCAGCACGCCCTCGTCGAGGGAGTCCGCCTGCGCGCGCACCGAGTCGATCATCGCGCTGAAGCCGGTGAGTGCCGTGACGAAGGCCTCGTCGAACAGTTCCTCCTTGCCACCGAAGTGGTAGTACACCGCCGTCGGCGCCACCCCGCACTCCTCGGCGATGTGCTCGACGGTGGCCTCGGCGTAGGTGAGGCGGGAGAAGACGTGGGTCGCCGCCAGGACGATCTCGCTGCGCCGGGACGGCCGATGCGCAGGTCGCGCGGAGGCCTCCAGGGCGGCGTCGGCGGTGTCAGATGAGCGGGGCTTGGCCACGATGCAGTGAGCTCCCCTCGGCGACCCCATCGGTCGTGCAACGATGGATCATGCCAAAGGCGCGCTCGGCCCGTCCGGCCAACCGGCCGTCACGCCGCCACGAGATCCTGCGTGCCGCCACCGAGCTCCTCGCCGACCAGCAGCCCGACGAGATCGCCGTCTCCGACATCGCGGCCGAGTGCGGGATGACCCCCGCCGCCTTCTACTACCACTTCGCGTCCAAGGACGAGATCCTCGACGAGATCGTCGCCACCTTCGCTGCCGACTGGAGCACCCAGGTCGACCAGGCCCTCGACGCCGTCGCCAGCGCCGACGACATCCCCGATGCCGTCGACACCCTCATGGGCTGGATCGACGACAACGACCGGGCCGCCCGCGTCTACTTCGTCACCTCCATCGGCGCCACCACGGCCAGCGAGGTGGTGCGCCGGAACACCCGCGACGAACTCGCCCGCAAGGCCGCCCGGGCCTACCGCCGGGCCGCCGGCCATGAGGACAAGATCCGCCAGGCCCTGTCCGGACTGGGGCTCATGACCCTGCTGGAGATCGCCGCCCGCTCGCGGCTGGAGGACGACACCACCTACCGCACCCTGGGGTCGGCCGGGTTCCGGGCGGTCACCGGCCGGCTGGGCGAGGCGCTCCTCTAGGAAGGGTGCGGGGTCACCCCCTGAGGGGACGCCCTGTCGCGTTCAGAAATCCTTGGGTATCCTAATATCTGCCGTCCAGTAGACCGGTCGGCGGGAATCCTGGAGGACCCGTGCCCGTGCACCCCGTGCGCTTCGTCACCGCCGCGAGCCTGTTCGACGGGCACGACGCGTCCATCAACATCATGCGCCGGATCCTGCAGGCGCAGGGGTGCGAGGTCATCCATCTGGGCCATGACCGCAGCGTCGACCAGGTGGCCCGGGCCGCCATTCAGGAGGACGTCCAGGGCGTCGCGGTGTCGTCGTACCAGGGCGGCCACGTGGAGTACTTCACCTACCTGCGTGAGGAGCTCGACCGGCGCGGCCGACCGGATATCCGCATCTACGGCGGCGGCGGCGGCGTCATCGTTCCCGAGGAGATCGCCCTGCTGGCCTCGCGCGGCGTGCGGATCTTCTCCCCCGAGGACGGCCAGCGCCTGGGCCTGGTGGGCATGATCGAGTCGATGGTCGCCGAGTGCGACACCGACCTCTCCGACGCGGCCCCGGCCCTGGATGCCGTGCTCGCCGGCGACGACCGCGCGGTGGCACGTGCGATCACCGTGCTGGAGGACGGCACCGCCCCGGCCAGCTGGCGCGAGGAGATCGCCGCCGCAGCAGCACGTCGGGGCAGCCCGGTCCTGGGCATCACCGGCACCGGTGGCTCGGGCAAATCCACGCTCACCGACGAACTCCTGCGCCGCTTCCGCCTGGATCAGGAGGGCAAGCTCGCCATCGCCGTCATCGCGGTCGACCCCACCCGACGCAAGGGCGGCGGTGCACTCCTGGGTGACCGCATCCGCATGAACGCCATCGACCTCGGGCAGGTGTACTTCCGCTCGCTGGCGACCCGCAGTGCCGGCTCGGAGATCCCGGAGAACCTTGCCGACGTCATCGCGGCCTGCCGGGCCACCCACGACCTCGTCATCGTTGAGACCCCGGGCATCGGGCAGGGCGATGCGGGCATCGTGCCGTTCGTCGACGTGTCGCTGTACGTCATGACGCCGGAATTCGGTGCCGCGTCGCAGCTGGAGAAGATCGACATGCTCGACTTCGCCGACGCGGTGGCGATCAACAAGTTCGAGCGCCGCGGCGCCGAGGACGCCCGTCGCGACGTGGCCCGCCAGCTCGTGCGCAACCGCGGCGCCTTCGGCGTGGAGTGGGACCAGATGCCGGTGTTCGGCACCTCGGCCGCCCGCTTTGCCGACGACGGCGTCACCGCGCTCTTCCAGCACCTGAAGGACCGTCTGGCCGACAAGGGCCTGCCCGTCGGACCGGGCACGCTCCCCCGTGTCGACGTGCGCCAGCCCAGCGGCCTGGCCACCATCGTCCCGCCGGCCCGGGCCCGCTACCTCGCCGATATCGCCGACACCGTGCGCGGCTACCACCGGGTCACGGCTGAGCAGTGCCGGGAGGCACGCACCGTGCAGGCCCTGCGCACGACGGCCGGGCTGCTGCCTGCCGGCGCCGCGGCGACGACGGACATCGACACCCTGCTCGTCGAGCACGAGAACGGCCTGCTGCCGCAGACGCGCGAACTGCTGGCGAGCTGGCCGGACACCGTGGCCGCGTACCGCGCCGACGAGCTCGTCGTCACCGTGCGTGACCGCGAGCTGCGCACCGCGCTGTGGCGCGACACCCTCAGTGGCAACCGCATCCCACGCGTGGCCCTGCCGCGCACGACCGACGACGGCGAACTCGTGCGCTTCCTGCGCGAGGAGAACCTGCCGGGCTCCTTCCCCTACACCGCAGGCGTCTTCGCCTTCAAGCGCGAGGGCGAGGCCCCGGCCCGCATGTTCGCCGGCGAGGGCGATGCGGCCCGCACGAACCGCCGCTTCCACCTGCTGGCCTCCGGCCAGCCGGCCACGCGTCTGTCGACCGCGTTCGACTCGGTCACGCTCTACGGCCGCGACCCGGGCGAGCAGCCCGACGTCTACGGCAAGGTCGGCACGTCCGGAGTCTCGATCGCGACTCTGGACGACATGAAGGTCCTGTACTCCGGCTTCGACCTGTGCGACCCGTCAACGTCGGTGTCGATGACCATCAATGGCCCGGCCCCGGCCATCCTGGCGATGTTCCTCACCACCGCCATCGACCAGCGCCTGGACCGCTTCCGCACCGAGCATGGCCGCGAGCCGAATGCCGAGGAGGCTGCGCAGGTGCGCGCCTGGGTGCTGGCCAACGTGCGCGGCACCGTGCAGGCCGACATCCTCAAGGAGGACCAGGGTCAGAACACCTGCATCTTCTCCACGGAGTTCTCCCTGCGCTGCATGGCCGACGTGCAG
>CAYFLO010000005.1:0-21774 GCA_964343995.1 uncultured Bifidobacteriaceae bacterium | reverse complement strand
GCTGCGAACGGGTCTTTGCACAGCACGGTGCGTTGAGCCTGATCGTTCAACTTCAGGTGGACCCAATCGACGGTGAAATCGCGATGGCGCTCCTGTGCCCGGCGGACGAAGTCTCCCCGGAGCTTGGCCCGCGTGGTCTGGGGCGGGACTGATTTCGCCTCGTAGATCGCGAGGTCAGTGGTCACCCGCTCGACCAGCCCCTGCCGCTCAAGAAGGCTGAACAGGCTGCGACGGCGATTGATGTCGTGGTAGGCGAGGTCGAGTTGCGCCACCCGTGGGGAGTCCCAGCCCAGATCGTGACGCTGCATGTACCGCTCGATGACGCGCCTCTTGATGGCCCAGTCGATCTCTCGATCGATGAGTGCCGGATCATCGCCCTCCACCGCCTTGAGCGTGCGTTCCCACAGGTCGAGAACCCGACGGACGCTGTCCTGCTCAACCCAGCCCCGACGGTGCGCGAAGTCGGACGCCTTCTCGAAGTACTCCGCCTGCATGTCGAGCGCCGAGAGCTCCCGACCGGTGCTCAGCCGCACCGTGCGCCGACCGGTGATGTCATGGCTCATCTCGCGGATGGCCCGGATCGGGTTCTCCAGGCTCATATCGCGCATCACCACACCGGACTCCAGCATTCGGAGAACGAGATCGGCAGAACCAACTTTCAGAAGCGTGGTTGTCTCACTCATGTTGCTGTCGCCCACGATGACGTGCAATCGGCGGTAGAGATCAGCGTCCGCGTGGGGCTCGTCCCGGGTGTTGATGATGGGACGCGACCTCGTGGTGGCGGATGACACGCCCTCCCACATGTGGTCGGCACGCTGTGACAGGCAGTAGGTAACCCCACGGGGGGTGGACAACACCTTGCCCGCCCCCGAAATGAGCTGCCGCGAGATCAGGAAGGGAATGAAGGCGTCGGCGAGTCGGACGAAATCCCCTCGGCGTTCAACAAGGTAGTTCTCGTGACAGCCATAGGAGTTCCCTGCCGAGTCAGTGTTGTTCTTGAACAGGTACACCTCCCCCATGACTCCCTCGTCGTGAAGGCGTCGCTCCGCATCGATGACCAGGCCCTCCAGGATCCGCTCACCGGCTCGGTCATGCGTGACCAGTTGAACCAGGTCGTCGCATTCGGCGGTCGCGTACTCAGGATGGCTGCCCACATCGAGGTAGAGCCGGGATCCGTTGGTGAGGAAGACGTTGCTGCTTCGACCCCAGGAGACGACCCTGCGGAACAGGTAGCGCGCCACCTCGTCCGGACTGAGACGGCGCTGCCCATTGAAGGTGCACGTGACGCCGTACTCGGTCTCCAGCCCGAAGATGCGCCGATCCATGAACGGACCCTACGTCGGCCGGCCTAGGGCGCAAGCAGGCGCGCCACCTCGGCATCGCCCAGGCGCATGAAGGCGCGGCGTGGGCGGGTGCGGTCGAGCACCGCCACCTCCAGATGATCGGCGGTGAGGGTGCGCGCCGCCTCATCGCCAAGTTCCCCCAGGAGCCGAACCGCCAGATTGATGGCACCGGCACGGGACATTCCCGGTCGCCACTGCTCCACGAGCGCCGCGTTGATCGCCTCAGCCGATCCACCCATCGCCACGAAACCGGTCTCGTCCGCGACGCTTCCGTCGAACAGCAGCCGGTAGAGCTGGTCCAGCTCGGCCGTGCTGCCCACCTCCGCCACCACGAGCTCGACTTCCAACGGCTTGGGCGCTTCGGTGAAGACTGTGCCGAGTGTCTGTGCATAGGCATT
The DNA here is from genome assembly GCA_964343995.1 of uncultured Bifidobacteriaceae bacterium. GTDB lineage: Bacteria > Actinomycetota > Actinomycetes > S36-B12 > S36-B12 > JBAWXR01. Next base: position 20,033 of record CAYFLO010000005.1, on the reverse strand, counting down.
GGCCAGACTCCGGCCGGTGACGTCGCTGCGGTCGTAGGAGTAGCCACGCATGTCGGCCAGCCGCACTCCTGCCACCCGAAGTGCCTCGAACTCGTTGTACTTGCCCACAGCAGCGAACCCGATGCGGTCGTAGATCTCGCTCACCTTGTGCAGCGCCCGGGACGGATTCTCTGCAACGAAGGCAATCCCCTCGTCGTACTGGATGACGACAACGCTGCGTCCGCGAGCAATGCCCTTTCGCGCGAAGTCAGCCTTGTCGCGCATCACCTGCTCGGGTGACACGTAGAAGGGAACACTCATCCGATACTCCCTCGGCCGCTGGACGTCCGATCGGAGAGCATCGCCTGCACGCGCGCGGCGACATCGGTATCCGCGAGCAGGCGCGCCCCGCCGGAATCAGCGATGCCAACCACCGGATAGATCCCCCGTGCGGCGTCGGGCCCGCCCGTGGCGCTGTCGTCGTCTGCCGCGTCGTATAGGGCCTCGAGGACCACCGCTACTGCCGCGTCGGTATCGATGTCGCGTCGGTAGAGCTTCTTGAGTGATCCGCGCGCGAACGATGAGCCTGAACCCACGGCGTAGATGTCACGCTCCTCGTAACGACCACCGGTGACGTCATAGGAGAAGATCCGGCCCCGCTGCGAAGTGGCGTCGAATCCGGCCAGGAGCGGGACCACCGCAAGGCCCTGAAGTGCGAGGCCCAGGCTGCTGCGCAGGAGCGAGGCGAGCCGATTGGCCTTTCCATCAAGGGACAGTGGCACTCCCTCGATCTTCTCGTAGTGCTCCAGCTCGACCTGGAACAGGCGCACCAACTCAAGGGCAAGGCCTGCGGTGCCCGCGATCCCCACCAGGGTGGAGTCGTCAGCGACGAAGACCTTCTCGATGTCGTTCTGCGCGATGAGGTTTCCCATGGTCGCGCGACGATCACCCGCCATGACCACACCGCGGTCGGTGCGCACGGCCACGATGGTTGTTCCGTGTGGAGCGGACACCTCCTGACCCGACCCGATAGGTGATGCGGGAAGCCGATCCGGGTGACTCGTCGCAAGGAAGTCGACAAACGATGACAGCCCCACCGCGTGATACCCGGGGGGAAGGGAGCCGGTCACTGCCCGCCTTTCTGCACGAATGACTTCACGAAGTCCTCGGCGTTCTCCTCCAGGACGGAGTCGATCTCGTCGAGGATGGCATCGACATCGGCATCGGACACCGAGGACGAGGCAGCAGGAGCGCTGGCGGGAGCGGGCGGCTCTTCCTCGCGTGAGGACGAGCGGGACTGGACGGGCTCACGCTGCGACATGGACCAAGGCTAACGGGTGCCGCCCCTTCGGTCAGGGCGAGTGTTCGAGTCGTCGCACCAGGTCGATCGGATCCGTGCTGGCATCCAGAAGGTCCCCGACGTGGGCACGGGTGCCGCGATGCGGGTCGAGGGTCGGGATCCGCACCAGCGACTCATCGGCGCCGATATCCAGCACGACCGAATCCCAGGACGCGGCGACGACCGCCTGCGGGAAGCGCCGCACACACTCCCCGCGGAAATATGCCCGGGTGTCGTCGGGGGGCTCCTCCACCGCCCGCCGGACTTCGTCATCAGTGACGAGCCGCTCCAGCAGCCCACGCGCCTCCAGGCGATGGGCCAGACCCCGATCGGCACGAATGTCGGCGTACTGCAGGTCCACCAGAGCCAGGCGCGGATGCGACCATTCCAGCCCGTCCCGATCGCGGTACCCCTCCAGCAGGCGAAGTTTGGCCACCCAGTCGACCTGCCCGGCCACCGTCGAAGGATCATCGGCAAGCCCGTCGATGACGGTCTGCCAGCGGTCCAGCACGTCGCGCGTTTGAGCTGGATCAGGATCCTCACTGCGCCGGGCACAGTACGCCTCAGCATGCTCCAGGAAGGCCTTCTGAAGTTCCAATGCCGTCATCCGCCGGCCGCCGGGAAGCTCCACACGGTGAGTGAGGGTCGGATCGTGGGAGACCGCATGCATCTCGGCCACCGGGTGCAGGGGCAGCCAATCGACCGCCCGCATCCATCCGTCCTCGATCATCGACAGCACGATTGCCGTGGACCCCAGGCGCAGGAAGGTCGCCACATCACTCATGTTGGAGTCGCCCACGATGACGTGCAGTCGACGCCACTGCTCAGGGTCGGCATGCGGTTCATCCCGGGTGTTGATGATGGGACGCTTCAAGGTGGTCTCTAGGCCAACCTCGGTCTCGAAGAAGTCGGCGCGCTGCGCGATCTGGTAGCGCGGGATGCGACCGTCCTGCCCCTGACCCAGCCGTCCCGCACCGGCGAACACCTGACGGCTGATGAAGAACGGGATCAGCAGGCGGACGAGGTCGGCGAACGGAGTGACTCGGCGCACGAGGTAGTTCTCGTGACAGCCGTACGAGACGCCCTTGTTGTCGGTGTTGTTGCGGTAGAGCACCACCGGATGCCCGCCCGGTGCCTGCGCTGCCCACTGCATCGCCCGCCGCATGACCTCCACACCCGCACGGTCGTGCACCACTGCCGCGCGCGGACCGGTGACCTCGGGCGTGGAGTACTCCGGGTGGGCGTGGTCGACATACAGCCGACCCCCGTTGGTGAGGATGACGTTGGCCAGCCCGAGATCCTCATGAGTGAGCTGGGACGGATCGGCGTCCGCCCGGGACATGTCGAAACCGCGCGCATCGCGCAACGGATCCTCTCGGTCGTAGTCCCAGGTGGCCATGCGACTGCCCTCGGGGACGACGTGACGACCGTAGGCCGTGACTACCTCCGAGGACGCTGCCATCGCATTGAGGGTGGGGCGACCCGGGGTGGTGATGCCGTACTCGGTCTCCACCCCCATGATGCGGGTGACGCTCATGCCGCGCGCCTCAGAGGTACTGGCCGGTGTTCGCCACCGTCTCGATCGAGCGGCCCGGCTCGGCACCCTTCTTGCCCTGGATCAGGGTGCGGATGAAGACGATCCGCTCGCCCTTCTTGCCGGAGATCCGTGCCCAGTCGTCGGGGTTGGTCGTGTTCGGCAGGTCTTCGTTCTCGCGGAACTCATCGATGCAGGCATCGAGCAGGTGCTGAACGCGAATGCCCCGCTCGCCCTCATCGAGGAACGCCTTGATGGCGCTCTTCTTGGCTCGCGACACGATGTTCTCGATCATCGCCCCGGAGTTGAAGTCCTTGAAGTACAGGACCTCCTTGTCACCATTGGCGTAGGTGACCTCAAGGAAGCGGTTCTCGTCCGAATCGGCGTACATCCGCTCGATGGCGCGGTCGATCATCTCCCGACACGTGACCGACGGGTCTCCCCCATTCTCGGCGAGATCCTCCGGGTGCAGCGGGAGGCTCGGCACCAGGTACTTGCCGAAAATCTCACGCGCGGCTTCGGCATCAGGGCGCTCGATCTTGATCTTCACGTCCAGTCGCCCGGGGCGCAGAATCGCCGGATCGATCATGTCCTCCCGATTGGAGGCACCGATAACGATGACGTTCTCAAGAGTCTCGACACCGTCGATCTCGCTGAGCAGCTGCGGCACGATGGTGTTCTCGACATCACTAGACACCCCGCTGCCGCGTGTGCGGAAGAGGGAATCCATCTCGTCGAAGAAGACGATGACGGGCATACCTTCGGATGCCTTCTCGCGGGCCCGCTGGAACACCAGGCGGATATGGCGCTCAGTCTCACCCACGTACTTGTTGAGCAGCTCCGGACCCTTGATGTTCAAGAAGAACGACCGACCTTCGGCCAATCCCGATCGCTCCGCCACCTTGCGGGCAAGCGAGTTCGCGACCGCCTTGGCAATGAGCGTCTTGCCGCATCCAGGCGGGCCGTAGAGCAGGATTCCCTTGGGCGGAGTGAGGGCATGCTCGGCAAACAGATCCGGATGCAGGAACGGAAGCTCAACGGCGTCGCGGATCGCATCGATCTGCTCCCCCAGACCGCCGATGTCCTCGTAGCGGATATCCGGCACTTCCTCCAGAACGAGTTCCTCCACTTCCGACCGTGGCACCCGTTCGAAGGCGTACGCGGATCGCACATCGCACAGGAGTGCATCGCCCGCCCGAATTCGCCCGCCCCGAAGGGGTTCGGCAAGGCGCACGACCCGTTCCTCATCGGCGCGGCTGAGGACAAGCGCCCGGACACCGTCGTCGAGAAGTTCCTTAAACGTGACGATCTCGCCGGTGTCCTCGAACGCGCGCGCACCGATCACCGTGAGGGACTCGTTGAGCAGAACCTCCTGGCCGGGGCGCATGTCGCCGAGTTCGATCCCGGGGACGACGGTCACCCGCATCTTGCGTCCCGACGACATGATGTCGACAGTGCCGTCCTCGTGACGGGCGATGAAGGTGCCGTAACTGCTGGGCGGATCCGCCAGCCGGTCGACCTCCGCCTTGAGGGTGACAATCTGCTCGCGCGCGTCACGCAGCGTGGCAATGAGCCGGGAGTTGTGGTCGCGTTGGGCGGCCAGCTCGCCGCGAAGCTCGGTGACCGAGGACTCCAACTGGCGAAGCCGTGCATCGCGCTGATCGGCGTCCATCACTCTCCCGGGTTGACGGTGTCCTCCACTGTAACCCCGGAACCGGCTCCCGGCCCGGCATAGTCCGGCCCATACGCCCCGGGTGCGGGTCGCCGATGCCGCGCCGGAAGTGCAGCCCCGGGGGCCAGGCGTCGGCAGGTGACGAGAAATCCGGTGTGACCGTTCATGCGGTGATCGGGACGAACGGACAGGCCCTCCAGATGCCAGGTGCGCAGGAGCGACTCCTCGGCACGCGGCTCGGTCCACCCACCCTGGACGCGCAGCGTCTCCACGAGCGTGGACATCTGAGTGGTCGTGGCGACATAGGCCACGAGCACGCCACCGGGACGCAGCATCGCGGCCGCACGCGGAGCGCACTCCCACGGCGCGAGCATGTCCAGAATCACGGCATCCTGCGCGGTCACCTGATCCATGTCGGCAAGGTCACCCGCCAGGAGCGTCCACCAGGGGGGTCGCGATCCGAACCAACGCTCGACATTGCGCTCGGCCACCTCGGCGAACTCCGGGCGCCTCTCGACGCTGATCACCGCTCCGGACTCCCCCACCGCTCGAAGGAGGAAGCAGGTGAGGGCGCCCGATCCCACACCCGCCTCGGTGACGTGCGAGCCGGGGCCGAGATTGGACAGTGCCACGATCCTGGCGGCGTCCTTGGGATACACGACCGCGGCTCCACGGGGCATCGCCAGCACGAAGTCATCCAGGTGCGGGCGAAGAGCCAGGTACGACGACCCATTGCTCGAGGTCACCACACTTCCCTCGGGAAGACCGATGAGGTCGTCATGCGGGAGCTGGCCGCGATGGGTGTGAAAGACCTCTCCGGGAGTCAGGGTGATCGTGTGCAGCTTGCCCTTGGGGTCGGTCAACTGCACCATGTCGCCTGCCACCAAGGGCCCGCGCCGCTCGACGGCCATGAGTGAAGGCTAGTCAGTCGTCGTGACCGCTACGGTGGCGCGGTCATGAGCGATCAGCCTGCCCCCGATTCGTACCCCGCCTCGCTGTCGCCCTCCCGCGCCTCCGACTTCACCACCTGTCCGCTGCTGTACCGATTTCGCTCCATCGACCAGATCCCCGAACCACCCGCACCCGCAGCGGTCCGCGGAACGCTCGTCCATCGCGCCCTGGAAACCCTGTTCGATCTCCCCGCCGAGGATCGCCATCCACAGAACGCCGTGGATCTCACCCGAGCCGCATTCGCCGAGCTCGCCACCGCCGACCCGGCGTCCGCCGATGCCGTGCGGGGACCGGACGGCGCCGAGCCGGACCTTGCGCCGTACGTTCACGCGTATTTCGCCCTGGAGGACCCCCGGCGTCTGGAGCCGCACGCCCGTGAAGTGCCCATCGAGGTCGAACTCGCACCCGGATTCGCGATCCGCGGATACATCGATCGCGTCGACCGCACCGATGACGGCCGGGTGCGCATCGTGGACTACAAGACGGGGAAGGCGCCGTCACCCCGCTTCTCTGACAAGGCGATGTTCCAGATGCGGTTCTATGGCCTGGCGTGGTGGAAACGTCACGGCACGGTCCCCACGCGCCTTCAACTCCTGTACCTGGGTGATGGCCGGGTACTTCGTCACGAACCCGACGAGAATGAACTGAAGGCGACCGAGGTGCGGGTGTTGGCCCTGCGCGATTCCATCAGCGCCGCCGCAGAGTCCGGCGCGTTCGAACCCACGCCATCACGCCTGTGCGACTGGTGCAGCTATCAGGCCCTGTGCCCCGCCAAGGGAGGCACCCTGCCGATTCTGCCGCCACGCGACACCTGGCCGCAGGCGATGCGCGGTGGCGGAAGTCGCGCAGATGATCAGGCCTAGCCGGCGTTGAAGTACCGCGCCTGCGGGTGGTGGACGATGATCGCGCTCGTCGACTGCTCCGGGTGCAGCTGGAACTCCTCGGACAGTTCGACCCCGATGCGCTCGGGGTGCAGCAGGTCCATGAGCACCGTCTGCTGCTCCAGGTCAGGGCAGGCCGGGTAACCGAACGAATACCGCGAACCCTGGTACCCCTGCTTGGCGATGAGAGCGTCCATGTCGGGTGAGTCCAGGCCCGCCAGTCCCCATTCGTCGCGCACGCGCGCGTGCCAGTACTCGGCCAATGCCTCGGTGAGCTGCACCGACAGTCCGTGCAACTCCAGGTAGTCGCGGTAGGCGTCCTTCTCGAAGAGCGCCGCCGTCGCCTCCGATGCCGCCTGACCCATGGTGACCACGTGGAAGGCCACGACATCGACATCCCCACTCTCCCGCGGACGGAAGAAGTCCGCTAGGCACAGGTGTCGGTCACGAGTCTGTCGCGGGAAGGACAGCCGTGCGCGTTCAGTGCCGTCGTCGGTGAGGATGACGAGGTCATCGCCCTCCGACACACACGGGAAGTACCCGTAGACGACCGCCGGCTCGATCATGCCTTCGGTCTGGATTCGGTCGATCCAGGTACGCAATCGAGGACGACCCTCGCGCTCCACGAGCTCCTCGTAGGTCTCGTCGCTGCCCCGAGCGGGCTTGAGCCCCCACTGGCCGAGGAACAGCGCGCGCTCATCGAGATACGGGACGTAGGACGCCAATGGGATGCCCTTGACGACGCGATCGCCGAGGAACGGGCTGGACGGGATCGGGACGTCGGTGGCCACGTCGGATCGTGCTGGGATCGACAGCGGGTCGACCGGCTCCGCCGATCGTGCCCGAGCAGCGACCCGGCGTTCGCGCCGCTCCGGGAGCGCAGCACCCGGCTCACCGCGCTTGATTGCCATGACCGTGTCCATGAGCCGTAGGCCCTCAAACGCATCGCGCGCGTAGCGCACATCACCCTTGTACATCTCGGCAAGGTCCTGCTCGACGAAGGCCCGGGTGAGCGCCGCGCCGCCCAGGATGACCGGCGTGGTCACGCCACGCCCGTTCATTTCCTCCAGGTTCTCCTTCATGATCACCGTGCTCTTGACGAGCAGCCCGCTCATGCCGATGACATCTGCCTCATGCTCAGCCGCCGCCTCAAGAATCGTGCCGATCGGCTGCTTGATACCGATGTTCACCACCGTGTAGCCGTTGTTGCTCAGAATGATGTCGACGAGGTTCTTGCCGATGTCATGCACATCGCCCTTGACCGTGGCCAGCACCATGGTGCCCTTGCCCGCCTCGTCGGTCTTCTCCATGTGCGGCTCGAGGTAGGCCACGGCCGTCTTCATGACCTCCGCGCTCTGGAGTACGAACGGAAGCTGCATCTCCCCGGCGCCGAACAGTTCTCCGACGACCTTCATTCCACCCAGAAGGATGTCGTTGACGATGGTGAGGGCCGGCATGTCGGCCAGGGCAGCATCGAGGTCTGCCTCCAGCCCGATCCGCTCGCCGTCGATGATGCGTCGCTCCAGGCGTTCCGGCACGGGCAGTGCGGCGAGTTCCTCCGCCTTGGAGGTGGACGACGACCGCGCCTGGACACCCTGGAAGATCTCCAGGAACCGCGCCAGAGGATCGAAGGTCACCGCCCCGGTGTCATCGCGCTGGCGCCGGTCGTAGATGAGGTCCAGGGCCGCCTGACGCTGCTCCTCCGGAATGCGGGCCATCGGCAGGATCTTGGACGCGTGGACGATGGCTGCATCGAGCCCGGCCTCGCTGCATTCATGCAGGAACACCGAGTTGAGCACCTGACGCGCGGCCGGGTTGAGGCCGAAGGACACGTTCGACAGGCCCAGCACGGTCTGAACGCGAGGGTGGCGCGCCTTGAGTTCGCGGATCGCCTCAATCGTCTCGATGCCGTCGCGCCGGGTCTCCTCCTGGCCCGTGGCGATGGGGAAGGTGAGGGTGTCGACGAGGATGTCGCCCTCGTCCATTCCCCACTCCCCGGTGAGGGACTCGATGAGGCGCTCGGCGACGCGGACTTTCCACTCCGCCGTGCGCGCCTGTCCCTCCTCGTCGATGGTGAGGGCCACCACCGCGGCACCGTGCTCACGCACCAGAGGCATGATCCGACGGAACCGGGACTCCGGACCGTCTCCGTCCTCGAAATTGACGGAGTTGATGACGGCGCGGCCACCGAGCATCTCCAGGCCGGCCTCGAGGACTGCTGGCTCGGTGGAGTCGATGACGATGGGCAGGGTGGACGCCGTCGCGAGTCGGCTGGCCAGGGCCTGCATGTCGGCGACGCCGTCGCGGCCCACATAGTCCACGCACAGATCGAGCAGGTGCGAGCCATCGCGGATCTGCTCGCGGGCGATTTCCAGACAGTCGTCCCAGCGCTCCTCAAGCATCGCCTCACGGAAGGCCTTGGAGCCGTTGGCGTTGGTCCGCTCGCCGATCGCCAGGTAGGTGGAGTCCTGTCGGAAGGGGACCGACTGGTACAGCGACGCCGATGACGGCTCCTCCATCGGATCGCGATGAGCGATCGGCAGTCCCTGAACTCGTTGGACGACCGCCGCCAGGTGCGCCGGCGTGGTGCCGCAGCAGCCACCGACCAGGCTGAGCCCGTAGTCGCGCACGAACACCTCATGGGCGGCCGCAAGCTCCTCCGGGCTCAACGGGTAGTGCGCCCCCTCGGAGGTCAGCACGGGAAGACCCGCGTTGGGCATCGCCGAGATGCGCACCTTCGCCGAGCGCGCCAGCGTGCGCAGATGCTCGCTCATCTCGGCCGGGCCGGTCGCGCAGTTCAGGCCGATCATCTCGATGCGCAGCGGGGCCATGGCGGTGAGCGCAGCCCCGATCTCCGTGCCCAGAAGCATGGTTCCGGTGGTCTCGACCGTGACCTGCACGATGATCGGCAGGTCGATGCCCGCAGCATCCAGGGCCCGACGCGCCCCGATCGTGGCGGCCTTGGCCTGCAGGAGATCCTGAGCCGTCTCGACCAGGATCGCATCCGCTCCCCCGTCGATGAGCCCGCGCACCTGCTCCTGGTAGGCGTCGCGCAGCGTGCGGAAGGGTGCGTGCCCCAGGCTCGGCAGCTTGGTTCCCGGTCCCACCGAACCCAGCACCCAGCGTGGCCGGTCCGCAGTGGCTGCCGCATCGGCCTCCGCACGGGCGATCTGCGCACCGGCGCGGGCGAGTTCGTAGATGCGCTCGGGGATGCCGTACTCCCCCAGGTTGGCAAAGTTCGCGCCGAACGTGTTGGTCTCGATGCAGTCGACTCCCACATCGAGATAGGCCCGATGCACCGACGCCACCACGTCGGGGCGGGTCACATTGAGGATCTCGTTGCATCCCTCGTGCCCCTGGAAGTCCTCCAGGGTGGGCTCCGCCGCCTGGAGCATGGTGCCCATGGCCCCGTCGGCCACGACCACGCGGGTCGCCAGCGCCTCGCGCAGCGAGCCTGGACCGTGGGTCGGCAGCGGAGTGGGCATGGCCCCTCACCATACCGAGGCAGCAGGGACCCGCCTCACGGCGCCAAGGGCTAGCGTGCCGGCATGGACGGTGCCGTCGCAGTCCCCGTGCGCACGCACGATGGGTGGACCTCGCGAGCTGACCTCATCACCGCTGCGGAACGCGCGAACGGCACGCTCGCCCCTGTGCCGGTCGTCCTCCTGCACGGCCTGAGCCAGCAGCGTCACTTCTGGGGTCCGGTGGTGCGACGCATGGGTACTCGCCCGGTGCTGGTCATCGACCAGCGGGGGCACGGGGAGAGCGATGCTCCCGCGGACGCGGACTTCTCGCTTGACGCCTGCGCTCGCGACGTCGTCATGGCGATGGATGCCGCGGGTGTGGCCCGCGCCGTCATCGTCGGGCACTCGTGGGGGGCGGCCGTCGCCCTGCGCGTCGCCGCTCTGCACTCGGATCGCGCGAGCTCAGCCGTGCTGATCGATGGGGGCCTGTGGACACCCGCCGACCTCGGCGATCGCGCATCGGTACGCGAACGACTGCGACCCCCTGCTCTCGGGGTCTCCCCAGACGTCCTGTGGGGCTGGTTCGCCGAGGGCGACTTCGCTCCCTGGTGGAACCCCGAGATCCAGGACGCCCTCGCCCCCACCTTCGTCGCCGACGAAGACGGGCTCCTGCGCACGCGTATCGGGATGGATCGCCATATGGCCGTCCTGGACGGGCTCCTCGACGCCCGGCCCGATATCGATCTCGCGGCGACCGCCACGTCCCGGCTCCCCCTGTGGGTCGTGTCGTGTGAACCGCGCCCCACCTCTGCCCAGGACGCGGTCCCCGGTGATCCCCTGACCACGGCGTGGGCACGTGCCCGACGCGAAGCGGTCGAGTCGACCCTGTCGCTCCCCCACGTGACTACGCTGAGATGGACGGGCGCTCTCCACGACGTTCCCCTGCAGTGGCCGGGGCTCGTCGCCGGGCTCATCGACCAGGTGGCGGAAGGCGGACGGTGATCGAGTTCGACGAGTTCCCCACCCTGGTGGACCCCGTCCTCATCGCGGCCTTCGAAGGCTGGAACGACGCGGGCGACGCTGCCTCGGGTGCCATCACCCACCTGCGCGACGTCTGGGACGCCACCGAACTCGCTGAGCTCGACAGCGAGGACTACTACGACTACCAGGTCAATCGACCGCATATTGCCGTCGATGAGGGGGGAATCCGCTCGCTCACCTGGCCCGCCACCCGCATCTTCATCGCCCGCGTCCCGCTCTTCCCCCGCGACATCGTCCTGGTTCAGGGCATCGAGCCCAACATGCGCTGGCAGCAGTTCACTCGCGAGATCCTGGGCCTGGCCTCCGAGCTGGAGGTCTCCCTGGTGATCACGCTGGGCTCTCTGCTCTCCGATATCCCGCACACGCGCCCCGTCCCGGTGACCGCGACGAGCACCAGTGCCGCCCTTCAGGCCCAGCACGACCTGGAGCCCTCCACCTACGAGGGCCCCACGGGCATCGTCGGCGTGCTCCAGGACGCCTGCGCGCGCATCGACCTGCCCGCGATGTCGCTGTGGGCCGCGGTGCCCCACTACGTGTCGCAGCCACCGTGCCCGAAGGCCACGCTCTCCCTGGTGCGACGCATCGAGGACATCCTGGACATGCCGGTGCCGCTGGGCGACCTCGTCGAGGAGGCGCGCGCATGGGAGATCGGGGTCGACGAACTCGCCGCCGACGATGAGGAGGTCGCCGAATACGTTCGGCAGCTCGAAGAGGCGCGTGACGCGACCGACCTTCCCGAGGCCAGCGGTGAGGCCATCGCGCGCGAGTTCGAGCGGTACCTTCGCCGGCGCGGGGCCGACGACTAAACCTGCACCACCACCGGCGTCAGGTGTGATCCCTTAGCGACAGGTAGAGCGCCATCGACGCGCGCGTGGGCGAATCCAGCGAGGCATCGTCGGACGTGCCCCTCTCGAGGTCACCCAGGATTCCCATCGCCACCTTCTTGCCCAGTTCCACACCCCACTGGTCGAACGAGTCGATTCCCCAGATCGCCCCTTGCACGAAGACGCTGTGCTCGTAGAGGGCGATGAGTGCACCCAGACTGAACGGTGTCAAAGACGCCACCGTCATGAGCGACACCGGGCGGTTGCCCGGCATCACCTTGTGGGCGACGAGATCGGCGGGCGTGCCCTCGGCGGCCACCTCCGCCGCGGTGCGGCCCATGGAGAGCACCGACGCCTGCGCGAGGGCATTGGCCACGAGCATGTCCTGCATGGAACCGATGGGATTTTCGGAGCGTGCCACCACGATCACGTCGCACGCCACCGTGCTCGTCCCCTGGTGGAGCAGCTGGTAGAACGAGTGCTGGCCGTTGGTTCCCGGCTCACCCCAGAAAATTGCCCCCGTCTGGTAATCCACCCGCGTTCCATCCAGGCGCACACTCTTGCCGTTGCTCTCCATGGTCAGCTGCTGCAGGTACGCAGGGAAGCGAGCCAGGTACTGGGAGTACGGAAGCACCGCCGTGGTGGGGATCTCGAGGAAATCGCGGTTCCACACGGCCAGCAAACCCATGAGCAGCGGGACGTTTTGATCGGCGGGGGCTGTGGTGAAGTGCACGTCCATGGCGTGTGCACCCGCGAGCATGTCATCGAATCCCGACGACCCGATGGCGATCATCGTCGACAGGCCGATCGCGCTCATCATTGAATAGCGTCCGCCGACCCAGTCCCAGAACCCGAACATGTTTGCCGGGTTGATGCCGAACTCGACGACCTTCTCCTCATTGGTGCTCACCGCCACGAAATGCCGCGCCACCGCAGTATCGCCCAGGGACGCCGTGAGCCAGGCCCTCGCCGCCCTGGCATTGGTCATGGTCTCCAGGGTGGTGAAAGTCTTACTGGCAACGATGACCAGCGTGGTGGCCGGGTCGAGGCCACGCAGCGCTTCGGTGAGGTCGGTGGGATCAACATTGGAAACGAACCGGAAGGTGAGATCACGATCGGCGTCGTGACGCAGCGCCTGGTAGGCCATCGCCGGCCCGAGATCGGACCCACCGATCCCGATGTTGACGACGGCGCGCATGCGCTCTCCGGTCGCGCCCGTCCATGAGCCGTCGCGCACGGCACCTGCGAAGGTCCGCATGCGGCCCAGCACCTCGTGCACCTGGCCGGCCACGTCGACACCATCGACGATCAGTTGCGCGTCCCTCGGAAGGCGCAGGGCGGTATGGAGAACGGCTCGGTCCTCGGTGACGTTGATGTGATCCCCGGCGACCATGCGATCGCGCCAGGCCATCACTCCCCGTTCGTCCGCAAGCGCGAACAGGTGCTCCAGGACGGCGTGGTCGACACGCTGCCGGGACGCATCGAGGTGAATTCCGGCAGCCTCACGGCCCAACCATGCGGGGCGGCCGGCATCGGCCGTCACGAGTTCCCTGATGGTCACATCCGCCAATCGGGCGGCATCAGCGGTCAGGGCACCCCACGCGAGCGTTCGGCTCGGGTCGCTTGAAGCCAGTTGAGTCATGGCCACAGGATTCCACTACCGTTCAGGGCACAACGGCGAAGTGGAGCGGACATGTCGACCAATTCTTCCGATCGCGTCACCCTGGGCATGGTGGGCCTGGGTCGCATGGGAGCCAACCTCGTCCGCCGGGCGATGGCCGACGGCCACAGTGCCGTCGTCTACGACCCCCAGCCCGCCGCGGTTCAAGCCCTCGTCGACGAGGGGGCCACAGGCGCCTCCAGCCTGGCTGACCTTGTCGCCCAGCTCCCGGCTCCTCGCACCGTGTGGGTGATGGTTCCCGCCGGAACGATCACCGAATCCGTCGTCTCCCAGCTCACCGACTTGCTGTCCCCCGGAGATGCGCTCATCGACGGAGGCAACTCCTACTACCGAGACGACATCCGTCGTGCCGAGGCGTGCGACGCCAAGGGCATCGACTACATCGATGTCGGCACCTCCGGTGGTGTCTGGGGCCGTGAACGCGGCTTTTGCCTCATGATCGGCGGCCCCGATCGCTCGGTGAATCGCTTGGCCGGACTCTGGGACACCATCGCGCCCGGCGTCGACTCCGCCCCCCGCACTCCCGGACTCACCGGCACCCCCAGCCAGGCCGAACACGGCTGGCTGCACTGCGGTCCCCACGGCGCCGGTCACTTCGTGAAGATGGTCCATAACGGCATTGAGTACGCCCTGATGGCGGCGTACGCCGAGGGGCTCAACATCCTGGCTCACGCCAATGCCGGCAAGGTCGAGCGCACGGCCGATGCCGAGACCGCCCCGCTCACCGACCCGCAGTACTACCAATACGACCTCGATATCCCGGCGATCGCCGAGGTCTGGCGACGTGGCAGTGTCGTTGGCTCCTGGTTGCTCGACCTCACCGCCCTGGCCCTGTCGAAGTCCCCAACCCTGGAGGAGTTCAGCGGCCGGGTGTCCGACTCCGGCGAGGGCCGATGGACCTCGATCGCGGCGATCGAGGAGGGAGTCCCCGCATCCGTGCTCACCGCAGCACTATTCGAGCGCTTCGAGTCGCAGGGCAATGCCCTCTTCGCCGACAAGCTTCTGTCGGCCATGCGCAAGGAGTTCGGCGGGCACGACGAGAAGAAGTCCTAACGCAGGGGTACGCCCAGGAGCGCGTCGACGACGTCGGCCACCAGGCCGGGCGCCGTCGGGTCGTCCCCTGACGCTCGGCACCACTTATCAATAGCCGCCAGCGCTTCCGGTGCATGCAGGTCGTCGGCCAGGTGGGCCCGAACGGCTGCCAGGGTGTCCGTCGCCGGCGCACCCGTGGGACGTGCGACGGCCGCCTGCCACAGCGCCAACCGCTCGCGTGCATCCGCCAGGCCTTCGTCGGTCCACTCCCAATCGTGTCCGTAGTGGTGCGCCAGCAGAGCCAGGCGAATGGCTCGGGGATCCACCCCCTGCTCACAAAGGCGACTGACGAAGACGAGATTGCCACGTGACTTGGACATCTTGTGCCCCTGCCAGTGCACCATCGCGGAGTGCACGAAGTGCTGGGCGAACGGCTCACCGTCGCGCAGCACCTGCCCCTCCGCGGCGCTCATCTCGTGGTGCGGAAAGGCCAGGTCGCTCCCACCACCCTGCACGTCGAACCCGGACCCCAGGTGATCCAGGGCGATGCTCGCGCACTCGATGTGCCAGCCGGGTCGCCCAGGACCGAGGTCGGTCTGCCAGGACGGCTCCCCTGCACGTGGCGCCTGCCACACCAGGCAGTCCAGCGGATCACGCTTGCCGGGACGCCCCGGGTCGCCACCACGCTCGGCGAAGATCGTCTCCATCTCGGCGCGATCAAGATGGGCGATGCTGCCGAAGCCAGGCGCATCGTGAACGCTGAAATACAGGTCGCCATCGACGTCGTAGACCGCGCCTTGCTCGCGCAACCTCTCCACGTGGCCCACGACCGACGGGATGGCCTCGACCGCGCCCACGTAGTCCCGGGGCGGGAGGACATGGAGGGCTTCCATGTCATGCCGGAAGAGGTCGGTCTGACTGTGCGCGATCTCCTCCCAGTCCTGACCGGTCTGGCGGGCGCGCTCCAGGAGCGGGTCGTCGATGTCGGTGACGTTCTGCACGTAGTGCACATCGTGGCCAGCATCGCGCCAGACTCGATTGACAAGGTCGAAGGTCACATACGTGAAGGCGTGTCCCATGTGCGTGGCGTCATAGGGAGTGATCCCGCAGACGTACATCCGCGCCGTAGGGCCCGGAGCCGTGGGGCGCACGGTGCCGGTCGCCGTGTCGCGCAGGTGCAGGGTCGGACCCGTGCCGGGCAGCGCAGGGATCGACGGAGTGGGCCACGACTGCACGCGCGCACCCTATCCGGCGCATGACCGGACGCCCGACTCAGAACAGTGAGCCAGAGTCGGCGCTAGAACACCGGCCACGGAATGGCCGGCCAGCCCTCATCCGGGCTGGGGTACTCCGCTTGCGCGAGCAACGTGCGCACCCGACGACGCAACGCACGCCTCTCCGCCACGGTCAGCCAGCGCTCCACGTCGTCCAGACCGCCGTCGAGCAGGCCCTGCAGTCGCTCCAGATCCGCGACCTGTCCTTCAGACAGCGGCTCTCCCGACCATCCCCACAGCACGGTGCGCAGTTTGGGCTCATCGCTGAACGTCACCCCGTGGTCGATACCCCACGAGCGCCCGTCAGCATCGACCAGGATGTGGCCGCCCTTGCGGTCAGCGTTGTTCACCACCGCATCGAACAGGGCCATCCGAGCAAGGTCGGGGATATCGCGGTGGACGAGTGAGACCGGCGCCCCGGAGGCGTCACGCGCGTCAAGCACGTGGTGCCACCCCGCCGGGACGGTGCCCACCGGAACGATGTCAACACTGGTGACATCGGGGTCGTCTTCGACCCACGCCTGGCACATGCCCGGGCCTGCGGGACCGTCCTCGCGCCACACGGTGAGCGGGACGAGGTTCCAGCCGACTGCCTCAGCGAGCGCGTAGGCCGCCACCTCACGCCCCGCGAGGGAGCCATCCGGGAAATCCCACAGGGGCCGCTCCCCCGCCACCGGCTTGTACACCACGGGGACCTCAGCGCCCGACTCGTCTTGGAGCGTGCACCGGAGTGTGGCGTTGGATGCGCTGAGCATCCGCCCGTTGACAACGAGGTCGGCGTGCGCGAGTGCCGACGGACTCACCGGCACGTTCATCCCTGGCGTCGATATCCGTTCGCCCGGGGGCAGATATGCCCACTGGGGTCCAACGGCTGCAGGCACAGCGGACACGGGGGTCGCCCCGCGGCCACCACCTGTCGAGCGCGAGCGGCGAACGTGCGTCCGTCTGCCGCGTCCAGCCACACGCGCATGGTGTCCGGGCCTTCGGTGTCGGAATCGTCGTCGATTTCGGGAACGTCCTGACCCTCCTGGGCGATGGCATGAGCCTCAATGACCATGCGGTGACGGGCGTCGTCCCATCCCAGTGACATCGCCCCGACCCGGAATTCCTCCATCAGAGGCACATCGAGCGACGCGACATCGGACACGACGTCGGTGCGCGGAGGCACCGAGTCATCGCGGCGCTGCGCCACCTCGTCGAGCAGTTGATCCACCCGGTCGGCCAGGACGGCGACCTGGGTCTTCTCCAAGGCCACACTCGTAACCCGCGAGCCTGACCGCACCTGCAGGTAGAAGGTCCGCTCACCCGGAAGGCCGACGGTGCCGGCGACGAACCGGTCCGGATGCTCATGGAGGTGTATCTGGCGGCTCATCGCCCCGCCCCTCCGCCGATCGCCGCGTCGGACGAGGCCTTGCGGCCGCGCTTCTTGGGCGTGCGGGCCAGGAAGGACAGGTCACCACCGCCATCATTGGTGCGCACAACGAAGGGCCTGGTCGGCGTGTAGTCGACGACGCTCACCGAGGCCGGATCGACGTGGAGTCGTTGGAACTGGTCCAGGTGCAGGCCGAGGGCATCGGCCAGCACCGCCTTGATCACGTCGCCATGGGACACCATGACGTAGACGGCGTCCGGCCCCAGACGCTCGTTCCATTCGCGCACGGCCGCCACCGCGCGGCCCTGCATCGCCAGCATCGACTCCCCCTCGGGACCGGGGAACGTCACGGCACTGGGGTGACTCTGAACCACTTTCCACAGCGGGTCCTTGGCCAGCGCCTTCAGGCTCGCACCCGTCCAGTCGCCGTATCGGCACTCCGCAATGCGGGCATCCTCGTGGATGGTGAGTCCACGATCGCCAACAATGACGTTCGCCGTCTCGACCGTGCGCTCCAGCGGCGACGTGACCACGGCCACGAGGGGAACCCCTGACAGCCGCTCACCCAGCGCACGCACCTGCGCCTGACCGGTCTCATCCAGGACGACCCCGGGCGTCCAGCCCGCCAGGGTGCCTCCCGCATTGGAGGCCGTGCGGCCGTGGCGCACGAGCAGGACCGTGGTCATGCCACCAGCGTAGGTCGCCGGCCCGGGCACAGCACGTCTCGGCCACCCATGGACCACAATGACGACGTGATCAGGGGACTGGGCTGGTACAGCGCCGACGGCATGATCGCCAATGCTCAGACAGAGGTGGACAGCGACGACGTCGCGACCCTGCGACAGACCCTTCAGGACCTCCACACCAAGTGCGACGCCCACCCCGGATCGTTCATCTGGCTGGGCCTTCTGGAGCCGAGCCGCGACGAACTTGACGCCGTGACCGACCTCCTGAAACTCGACGAGCTGCTCGTGGAGGACGCCGCCAATCCGGCCCAGCGTGCCAAGTTCGTGGTTGAGGAGGACGACGACGTCTTCGCACTCCTGAAGCTCCTGCAGTATCTCCCCGGCACCTCCGACGTGGAGACCGGGCAGATCTCGGTCTTCGTCGGGTCCTGGTACGCCCTCACCGTGCGCTATGGCCACCTGGGCGATCTCAGCCCGATCCGGGCGCGACTGGAGCGCAGTGCCCTGCTGCGCGAATACGGCCCCTACGCCGTGCTCTATGCGATCGCCGATGATGCCGTCGACGGAACCCTGGTCGTGGTTGATGAGGTTCAGCAGGACGTCACTGAGGTCGAAACTGAAGTGTTCGCGTCGGCGCCGCCCCCCGACATCGCCCGGGTCATCTACAACCTCAAGCGCGAGAATCAGGAGGTGCGCCGAGCCATCGGCCCGCTGGTGGCCCCCGCCCACAGATTCGTCAACCGACAGCTCCCCACCATTCCCGAACCCCTGCACGACATGTTCGCCGACATCGGCGAGCACATCCTTCGCGCATGGGACACCGCGGAGTCCAACGATCAGCTGCTCTTCACTCTTCTCACGGCTTCCACCTCGCTGCAGGATTTCAAGCAGAACCGCGACATGCGCAAGATCTCCGCCTGGGCCGCGATCGGAATCGTGCCCACAGCCGTCGCGGGCATCTACGGCATGAACTTCCACAACATGCCCGAACTGAGCTTCGAGTACGGCTACCCGGCCGCCCTGCTGCTCATGGTCACCATCTGCGCCAACCTGTACCGGCTCTTCAAGAAATCCGGCTGGCTCTAGCGCGACCCGTACCGGCGGTCAGCTGCCGCTGTGCAGCACTCCGACGCCCAGAAGCACCAGGACGACGGCCCCCAGAGCCACGCGGTAGATGACGAACGGCAGATACGACCGTGACATCAGCCAGCGCAGCAGCCAGGCGATGACCGCATAGCCGACGGCGAAGGCCACCACGGTTGACAGCAGGGTGGGCCCCCACGACACCTGCTCGCTGCCGATCTTGCGGGCCTCGAAGAGCCCTGAGAGCAGCACGGCCGGCACGGCGAGAAGGAACGCGTACCGGGCTGCCGCCGCCCGCGTGTAGCCCATGGCGCGTCCCGCCGAGATGGTGGCACCTGAGCGAGAGACACCGGGGATGAGCGCGAACGCCTGTGCCAGCCCGTAGATCAGGCCGTCGCGCACGGTGATGTCCTGCTCGGTCTTGCGTCGGGCGCCGAGGGCATCAGCGACGCCGAGAATGAGACCGAAGACGATGAGCATGGTGGCGACGAGGTACAGGTTGCGGGCGACGGTCTCGATCTGATCCTTGAAGATCAGGCCGAGAACGGCCACGGGGATCGTGCCCACGATGATGAGCCAGCCCATGCGCGCATTCGGATCGTGGCGCGCGGCTTTGTCCGTCAGCGATCGGAACCAGGCGCTGACGATCGCCCCGATCTCGCGACGGAAGTAGATGAGCACCGCGATCTCGGTGCCGATCTGCACAACGGCGGAGTACGCCGCACCGGGGTCCTTCCAGCCGAACAGCTGACTGATGATGAGCAGGTGCGCCGTGGAGGAGATCGGCAGGAACTCGGTGATCCCCTGCACCACACCCAGGACGAGGGCCTCGAACCAGCCCACTACGAACCCAGGCCGGACGAGTCGAGGATGTCGCGCATGGCTCGCAACATAGCCACGCGCTGCTCCAGGGTGCCCTGCGACGCGCTGATGGTGAGGGTGGTCACCCCCGCCTCTGAGTAGGCGCTGAGCCGCTCCTTGATGCGATCCGGCGGTCCGATGAGTGATGTCGCGTCAATGAACTCCACGGGAACAGCGGCTGCGGCACCGTTGTAGTCGCGTGCGAGGTAGCGCTCCTGCACCTCGACGGCGGCCTTCTCGTAGCCCATGCGCGACGCGAGCTGGTTGTAGAAGTTCTGCTCACGACTTCCCATACCGCCCACGTAGAGAGCGGCGTAGGGGCGAATGGGAGCGGCGCACTCCTCCACACTGCGTCCGAT
>CAYFLO010000004.1:0-23958 GCA_964343995.1 uncultured Bifidobacteriaceae bacterium | reverse complement strand
CTGGCCGCGATCGACGCCGCACCCATCACCGACGACGCCCGCGTGGCGCTGCGCGATCTCGCGTTCGCGGCCACGCGACGTCGGGTCTGACCGAGGGGCCGTCACCGTGCGCACCGTCAGCGGACCCACCGACCACGTCGTCATCGTCGGCGCCGGGCTCGCCGGCCTGTCGACCGCGATGCGCCTGGCCGGGGCCGGGCGTCGCGTCACCGTGATCGAACGCGAGTCGGTGCCCGGTGGCCGCGCCGGCCGCATCGACCTGTCGACCGCCGAGGGCACCTACCGCATCGACACCGGTCCGACCGTCCTCACCATGCCCGACCTCATCGCCGACGCCTTCGATTGCCTGGGCGAGCGCATGGAGGACTGGCTGGAGCTCATGCCGGTGGCACCGCTGTACCGCGCGTTCTACCCCGACGGCTCGCGCCTCGACGTCCACTCCGACGTCGACGCCATGGCCGCGGAGATCGAGACGGTGATCGGGCCGGGCGAGGCCGCCGGGTATCGGCGCTACGTCGACTTCGTTTCGAAGCTGTACCGCTACGAGATGAAGGACTTCATCGACCGCAACATCGACTCCCCCTTCGACCTGCTCACCCCCGACCTCGCCCGTCTCGTGGCCCTGGGCGGCTTCCGCAAGCTCGCCCCCAAGGTGCGCCAGTACCTGAAGGACCCCCGCACCGAGCGCGTGTTCTCCTTCCAGGCGATGTACGCGGGACTGTCGCCCTACGACGCCCTGGCCATCTACGCCGTCATCGCCTACATGGACTCCGTGGCCGGGGTCTACTTCCCGCGCGGTGGCATGCACGCCCTGCCCACGGCCATGGCCGCGGCCGCCGCGAAGCACGGCGTGGAGTTCCGCTACGACACCGAGGTCGCGCGCGTGGAGACCTCCGGTGACCGCGCCACCGCGGTCATCACAGCCGACGGCGAGCGCATCGCCGCCGACGCGGTCGTGCTCAACCCCGACCTTCCGGTGGCCTACCGCGACCTGCTGGGCCGCGAGCCGTGGTCGGTGCGCCGCCTCACCTACTCACCCTCCTGCTTCCTGCTCCTGGCCGGCTCGCGCGCCACGTATTCGCAGATCGCCCACCACAACATCCACTTCGGCCGGTCGTGGCGCGGGGTGTTCGACGAACTCATCTCCCGGCGCACGCTCATGAGCGACCCCAGCCTGCTGGTCACCAACCCCACCCACTCCGATCCGGCCCTGGCACCGGACGGCCGGCAGGTCTATTACGTGCTGTTCCCCACGCCCAACCTGGACTCCCCGCTGGACTGGACCCGTATCCGCGACCGCTACCGCGATGAGGTCGTCGCCACACTCGAGCGGCGCGGCTACATCGGCTTCGGCGACGCGATCGAGGTCGAGGACATCACCACGCCGCTGGACTGGCAGCAGCGCGGCATGGAGCGCGGGGCACCGTTCGCCAGCGCGCATTCGTTCCTGCAGACCGGCCCCTTCCGCCCGCGCAATATGTGGGGCAGCAATGTGGTGTTCACCGGTTCGGGCACGCAGCCCGGTGTCGGCGTGCCGATGGTGCTCGTCTCCGGCCGCCTGGCCGCCGAGCGCATCACCGGCCCGGACCGCTCCTACCGCTCGCGCGCGATACGCGCGTGAACCTGCGCTTCGTCGCCCATCACGGCCTGCCGGGCCTCGTCGGCACCGGGCTGGTCGCCGTCGGCGCCCTGGGCATCGGGTGGACCCCGCCGACGAGTGACTTTCTGCGCGCCTTCCCCGTCGAGATCCTTCGCTCCACGCTGGCGGGCTCACTGCTGTCGCGGGCGCTGGTCATCGTCGGCCTGGTCGTGCTGCTGCAGGCCTGGCTCCTGCTGGGCTCGACGCTGATGGAGCGCGGGCGCGCCGGCCGCGTTGATCCGCGCGAGCTGTACGCCGTGCTGGCGGCATGGTCGCTGCCACTGCTGCTCGCCCCGCCGCTGTTCAGCCGCGACGCCTTCAGCTACTACGTGCAGGGTCGCGTGTTCGCCACCGGCCACGACCCCACGACCATCGGCGTCTCGGTGATCCCCGGCTGGATGGACGACGGTGCTGACCCGATGTGGGTGGAGTCGCCCACTCCCTACGGACCACTGTTCCTGCTCATCGAGCGCACGGTCGCGTCGGCCGCCCACCCCAACGGCTACCTCGCGGCACTGGGCTTCCGGCTCGTCGCCGTCATCGGCGTCGGCCTCACCGCGTGGGCCGTCACGTCTCTGGCTCAGCGACACGGCATCGACCCGGACCGGGCGCTGTGGCTGGGCGTGCTCAACCCGGTCGTGCTCATGCACCTGGTGAGCGGCGCACACAACGACGCGCTCATGATCGGTCTGGTCACGGCAGGCATCGCCCTGGCGGCCGCACAGCGGTGCCTGTGGGGTGCGGTGCTCATCGGACTGGCGATGACGGTCAAGCCCATCGCCATCGTCGCTCTTCCGTTCGTCGGCCTGCTGTGGGCCGGGATCGGCGCGGGGTGGTGGCCGCGCATTCGCTCGTGGCTCCTGGCACTCGTGGCGGCCGGCGCCACTGCGGCCTGCGCGTTCCTCTTCGCCGATGCCGGGCGCGGCCTCATCTCGGCCACCTTCGGAACGCCGTCCGGAGTGATCACCTGGCTGTCGCCGTCGACGGCCGTCGGCAAGTCCATCGGCCTGGCCACGACCTACCTGGGCTGGACGTCCGACATCACCCCGGTCCTGGGCATCGCCCGGCTTCTCGGCATGGTCGCAGCGCTGGCGATCATCGCCTGGCTTGTGCTCGTTCCGGCTGGCCGCAGCCCGGCTGCCGGCGCCGGGCTGGCCCTGCTGGCGATCGTCGTCCTCGGCCCGGTCGTTCAGCCGTGGTACCTCCTGTGGTGCCTGCCGCTCCTGGCGGCGACCGGGCTGGGCCTGCGCTCGATGCGCGTGGTGGTGTTCCTCACCGCCTTCTTCACCGTGCACGCGATGATCGAGAGCTCGACCAATGCCGACAACGTCTCCGGATGGATCGACGCGGTCACCCTCGTCGTCGCGGTCGCCGTCGTCGCCATCGTCATGCTCGCCAGCCCGCGCGAGCGCCGGCTGCTCCTGGGCGACCCCGAGCACGAGGCCCTGGAGCCCGTGACTCCCGAGCAAGTGGCGCGGCACCAGGCGATGACGTGGCCGCGGGCGGCCGCTCGAGCGACGTCCTCAGCGGGCAGGATGGGGGCGTGAGCGCACGCGACCTGGATGCCGCCGGCATCCGCGATCCGCACCTGCGCGAGTCCTACGAGCGCTGTCGCGAGCTCAATGCCGCGCACGGGCGCACCTACTACCTGGCCACACTCCTGCTTCCGCCGAGCAAGCGCCCCTACGTTCACGCGCTCTACGGGTTCGCGCGCTATGCCGACGAGATCGTCGACGACCTCGCCTCCACCCTCACTGACGAGCAGAAGGCCCAGTGGCTGGGCGAGTGGGGCACCGCCTTCCTGGCCGACCTTGATCGCGGCTGGTCCGACGACCCGGTGTGCCGCGCCGTGGTCGACACCGTGCAGCGCTGGTCGATCCCGCGCGAGCACTTCATCGCCTTCCTGCACTCGATGACGATGGATCTCACCGTCACTGAGTACGCCACCTACGACGCGCTCTACGAGTACGTCTACGGATCCGCGGCCGTCATCGGCCTGCAGATGGTGCCGATCCTGGAGCCGACCTCGCCGCAGGCGGCCGCCTTCGCCATGGATCTGGGCGTGGCTTTCCAGCTGGCCAACTTCATCCGCGACGTCGGCGAGGACCTGGAGCGCGGGCGCGTGTACCTGCCGCTGGACGAACTCGCTCAGTTCGGCGTCACCCGCGATGACCTCGAGCGCCGGGTCGCCACCCCGGCCATCGTCGCTGCCCTGCGCTTCCAGGTCGCGCGCGTGCGCGACCTGGAGGAACGCTCGCGACCGGGGATCGCCCTGCTGCACCCGTCGTCGCGCGACTGCATCGACGCGGCGCGGGTGCTCTACTGCGGCATCGTCGACGAGGTCGAGCGACAGGGCTTCGACGTGTTCACGAAGCGAGCGTCAGTGCCGCTCAGCCGCCGGCTGTCGGTGGCGGGGCCTGCCCTGGTGCGGGCACGTCGGGCCCGTCGCCGCTTCGGCGCGGGGACGTAGCACCGTTCCCCTGCACCAATGAATGCCGCCACCGTGGTGGCCCGGCGATCGGCGTGCGCTGGATGCCGCGCCGACCCCAGAACACCCACAGGGTCAGGGTGAGCAGCACCAGCGCGAAGCCGAAGAGCAGGTCCTCCACCGGCGCGAACACCAGTCGCCCGTCGCCGATGAACGGCGGCGGGCCGTCGGACGGTGACGTACTGCCCACGATCGCGTCGCCGTCGTAGCGCACGATCCCGAAGCCGGTGAACATCCCGTTGGTCACGAGCTGTCCGACGAAGACGATGGCGTAGGACACCCAGAAGACGCGCCGTGTCAGCAGGCGGGTGCGCAGGACGAGAAGGTCAAGGACGGCTGCGAGAGCGACCGCGAACAGGGCGGCCTGGGTGTAGGTCACGGCGCCTCGTCACCCGCGGGCCAGCCGCGCACGGCCCGCACGGCCTCGAACGACAAGATCGCCGCAAGCGGGACGACGATGAAGAACCCGATCTCGTCGATGGGCACGCGCCACGCGACCTGCCAGCCCAGGATCCGGTCGACGTCGAACCACCAGTGGCCCTGCGCGATCGCGTAGGCGTCCCAGACGGCGAAGACGACGACCACCGGCGCAATCGACAGCAACAGTCGACGCCAGCGCGCGAACACCCGGGTGCGCAGCACGACCTCCAGCCACAGGCAGCCGGCCAGCACGAATGACAGGATGCCGACGTAGGCGAGGTGGCTCACCGGGCCATCCTCTCGCGAACACCGCCACGGAAGGACGGTCGGCATGGGCGATCCCCGGCGGATCGGCCTGCTGGGAGCCGAGTGCACCGGCAAGTCCACCCTTGCGCTGGCTCTGGCCGATGCCCTCGACGGCGAGGCGGTCCCCGAGCAGCTGCGGCAGTTCGTCGCCGAGCACGGGCGCCCTCCGCGGGCAGACGAGCAGGTCGCCCTGCTTGAGGCGCAGATGCGCGCCGAGGATGCGGCGGCCGCACATACCGACCGCCCCGTCGTCATCGGCGATCCCGCACCGCTCATGACCGCCGTCTACCACCAGGCCTATTTCGACGATGACTCCCTGATCGACTCAGGGGTGGCTCATGCGCGCGGCTACGACCTCCTGGTGTGCTGCGATACCGACCTGCCGTGGGTCGATGACCCGGGCATGCGTGACGGCCAGGACTGGCGCGACCGCGTGCACGCGCTCCTCCTGGGGCCGGTTGCCGCGCGCCTGTCGGCGGCCGGGATCACACCCCTGCTCGTTCACGGAGACGTGACCTCGCGCGTGGGGCAGATCACGGAGGCGTGGCGGGCCGGAGCCGGCGCAAGGCCAACCTAGGATCAAGCGGTGAGCTCCCTGGTCGGCACCGTCATCGACGGCCGCTATCAGGTGACCGCCCTCATCGCCCGCGGCGGCATGGCGACCGTCTACGAGGCCACCGACCTGCGCCTGGACCGCACCGTCGCCCTGAAGGTGATGCTCCCCCACCTGGCCCACGACGAGGCCTTCGTGGCCCGGTTCCAGCGCGAGGCCAAGGCGGCGGCGCGGCTCACGCACGGCCACGTGGTCGCGGTCTACGACCAGGGCACCGACGGCGAGAACGTCTACCTGGCCATGGAGCTCGTGCGCGGCCGCACCCTGCGCGACATCATCCGCCAGTACGGCCCGCTCACGCCCGAGCAGGCGATGGTCTTCCTCGACCCGGTGCTCGAGGCGCTCTCGGCCGCACATGCCGCCGGATTCGTCCATCGCGACATCAAGCCCGAGAACGTGCTCGTCTCCGACGACGGCCGGGTCAAGGTCGCCGACTTCGGCCTGGCCCGCGCCCTGTCGTCCGGCGCGCACAGCGTGACCCAGGGGATGATCATCGGAACGGTCGCGTACCTGTCACCGGAGCAAGTGGAGCGCGGTGAAGCCGACGGACGCTCCGACGTCTACGCCGCCGGAATCCTGCTGTACGAGATGGTCACCGGCCAGGTGCCGCACGCGGGCGAGAGCCCCCTGAGCGTGGCGTACCAGCACGTCAACACCGACGTGCCCCCACCGTCGCGCGTCAACGCAGCCATCCCCGTCGAGGTCGATGCCCTCGTCACCCGCGCCACCCGACGCGATCCCGGCCAGCGCTACGCCACGGCCCAGGACTTCCTGGCCGATGAGCGCCGGGTGCGCGGTCTGCTGCCGCCCCCGCGACCGTTCCTGGACTCCCGGCCCACGCTCATCGTCGACCCGGGTTCGCCGCCCCCGCCGCTGCCACCGCGCAGCGCCACCACGTCGACCTCGCTGCCCCTGACCCGACCCGACGGATCAGGAGCGCTCGAGCCGCGACGCCGCAGCCGGGCACCGTGGATCATCGGCGTGATTCTGGCGCTCGTCGCCGGGGCCTGTGTGGGCGGCTGGTACCTCGCCAGCCATCTGGTGCGCACCGTGCCCGTGCCGTCGCTCGTGGGGATGACCGTCGACCAGGCCCGCACAACCGTCACCTCCAGCGGTCTGTCGCTGGAGGTCACCGGCAAGGCGTTTAGCGAGACCGCTCCGCGCGACACCATCGTCAGCTCCGATCCCAACGCCGGCGACGGCGTGCGTGAGAACGGCACCGTGGGCGTGGTCGTGTCGCAGGGGCCCGAGCGCTACTCCGTGCCCGACGTGGCCGGCATGACCCAGGAGGCCGCCACCGCCGCGATCACCGATGCCCACCTCACCGTCGGCACGGTCACCCAGGACTTCGACACGAAGGTGCCCGCGGGCCAGGTGGCCGGCACCGACCCCAAGGTGGGCACCTCGCTGAAGCCCGGCACCACGGTCAATGTCGTCGTGTCGCGCGGACCGCAGCCGGTGCAGGTCCCCAATGTCTCCGGGCGCAAGATCGGTTACGCCACGCGCACCCTCACCGCGCTCGGCCTCACCGTGGCCACCACCGAGCAGTACTCCGAGACCGACAAGGCCGGCGTGATCCTGGGCCAGCAGCCCGCCGCCGGCGTCACCGTCAACGCCGGCACCTCAGTGTCGCTCATCGTCTCCAAGGGCCCACCGCCGGTGGCCGTGCCCAAGCTCATCGACATGCCCACGGCCAAGGCGGTGGCGGCGCTGAAGGCCGTGGGCCTGGTGCCCAAGGTGCTCAAGGGCGCGGCCACACCGCTCAACCGCGTGTACTCCCAGGATCCGGCGCCCGGCACCGAGATCCCCAAGGGCAGCACGGTGACGATCCGCATCATCTGACGTCTCACGGCGCACGGGGCCACCTAGACTCCGACGTCATTGCATTCCCTGGCAGTGAAGGCAGGTCGTCGCAGTGGCGCAACTCCTCATGTATGAGGCGATTCTCGCCGCGGTCGCGGCCGCGGCCATCCTGTGCGCCATCGCCATCACCCGCATGGAGAAGCGCCGTGGCTACGGCCGCGAGCACACCATGCTCTCCTCCGGCTGGGAGGGAGCGGTCGGCTACGCCTCCGGCACCGTGGCGTTCCTGCTTGGACTGATGCTGTTCTTCTCCGTCACCCACTTCAGCGACGCACAGAGTGTGGCCACCGATGAGGCCGTCGCCTATGCCACGGCCTATGACGCGAGCCGCGAACTCTCCCCGACTGCGGCGCCGATCGTGCAGCGCGACCTCGCCTGCCTGATGAAGGCCACCCGCGACGGAGCCTGGATCGCCATGAGGCAGCATGACGCCACCGGCGACGAGAACGTGACGGCCTGGCTCACCAAGACCTATGCCGACATTGCCGCCCTCGACCCGGCGACAAGCGGCAACATCGCTGGAGTGGACAGTGCGGTGTCGACCGTGTCGCAGGCGCGCCAGGCTCGGGTGCTGAGCGTCCAGGGCGAGCTTCCCGCGTCGATCTGGGTGATCATTTACCTGAGCATCTTCGTTCTGGTGCTGCTCCTCGCCACCATCCTGGTGTCCGGCAATCCGCTGCTCATGGTGGTGTCTCTCGGCGCGACCATCGTCCTCTCCGGCACCGCCATCGCCGCGCTCGTCATGTTCGGAGACCCCTACTCCGATCTCGGGGTGAAGGTCGAGCCGACCGCAATCCGCGCCGTGATCGTCCGCCTTCAGAACACCGAGCCTGCGGCCCTCTGGGCGGACTGCCCCACCCTGGCGACGTACCAGGACAAGATCGGTCCCACCGCCACGCCGTGACGCGGAACGCCCCCGCTGCGGCGTCGAGAGCGGTACTGCGCTAGAGCAGCGCGCCCTCGTGCTCCAGCAGGTCGAGCTTGACCGGCACGCCATAGCCGTAGCCGCCAATACCGTCGGAGGCAAGCACGCGATGGCACGGCACGACCAGGGCGACGAGGTTCGATGAGCACGCGGTGCCCGCGGCCCGATGCGCTCGAGGACTGCCGGCACGCCGGGCCAGCGTCGCGTACGTGACCACTGACCCTGCCGGTACTTTGCGCAGTGCCCGCCACGCGGACTGCATGAACGGACCGCCCGGCTGGGCCACCGAGAGGGCGTCGATCGCCGCGAGGTCGCCGTCGGCGTAGGCCGCGATGGCCTCGCGCACCTCCGGCACGTGGCCAGCCTTGATGCGGGTGGCGTCGAGGTGGGGATAGTCGCGGTCGGCCAGGGGCACGAAGGAGGCGACGACGAGGGCCCCATAGTCGACGTCGGGACGGTCCCCCGGAGCCCGGGAGTCCACGACCACCGCCAGGCGCCCGCCGGGCACCCGATAGGTCGCGGTCCGCAGCGTCACCGGCGCTGCATCACCATGTCGGCGACGAGGAAGGCGAGCTCCAGGCTCTGCTCGCGATTCAGGCGCGGGTCGCACGCGGTCTCGTAGCGCTCGCCCAGGCCGTCCTCGTCGACACCCGCGGTGCCACCGACGCACTCGGTGACGTCGTCGCCGGTGAGTTCGACATGCAGGCCGCCGGGGATGGTGCCCAGGGAGTGGTGCACGTCGAAGAATCCGCGCACCTCGGTGACGATGTCGTCGAACGAGCGCGTCTTGTGGCCGGACGCCGCGCCGCGCGTGTTGCCGTGCATGGGATCGCACACCCAGACCACCGGCACGCCGGAGGAGTCGACCTTCTGCACGATGCTCGGCAGCACGTCGGCGACCTTGCCGGCGCCCATGCGGGTGATGAGGGTGAGTCGCCCGGGCACATGCTCGGGATTGAGCACCTCGCACAGCTGGGCGACCTCGTCGGGCGAGGCCGTGGGGCCGATCTTGACGCCGATGGGGTTGCGGATGCGCGCGGCGAAGTCGACGTGGGCGCCGTCGAGCTGGCGGGTGCGCTCGCCGATCCACAGGAAGTGCCCGGAGACGTCGTACGGCGTGCCGGTGCGCGAGTCGATGCGGGTGAGCGCGCGCTCGTAGTCGATCGACAGCGCCTCGTGGGCAGCGAAGAACTCCACCCGCTGGAACTCGTCGGGATCAGCACCGCACGCGTGCATGAACGACAGCGCGCGGTCGAGCTCGTTGGCCAGGGCCTCGTAGCGCTGACCGGCGATGGAGTCGCGCACGAAGTCCTGGTTCCACGCGTGCACCTGGCGCAGGTCGGCATAGCCGCCCTGGGTGAAGGCGCGCACGAGGTTGAGCGCCGCACTCGACGCGTGGTACGCGCGCACGAGCCGCTGGGCGTCGGGGCGGCGCGACGTCTCGTCGAAGCCGATCGCGTTGACCGCGTCGCCGTAGTACGAGGTGAGCTCGACGCCGTCGCGGGCCTCGATGGGGTTGGAGCGGGGCTTGAAGTACTGGCCGGCCAGGCGCCCCATCTTGACCACCGGCATGGAGGCGGCGTAGGTGAGGATGACCGACATCTGCAGCACCGTCTTCAGGCGGGCGCGGATGGAGTCGGCGGTGTTGCTGGCGAAGGTCTCGGCGCAGTCGCCCCCGGTGAGGACGAACGCACGTCCCTCGGCGGCGTCGGCCAGCCGGCGACCCAACAGGTCGCACTCCCCCGCGAAGACCAGCGGCGGCAGCGTGCGCAGCTCGGCGACGGCGGCCGCGAGCTCGACCTGATCCGGCCACGGCGGCTGCTGGGCCGCGGGCAGGTCAGCCCAGGCCAGGGCAGCGGTCGGCGAAGCGGACATGGCGGCAAGCGTAGACGGTGTGCCCGGAGTGCCCGTCACCCGAAGAAGGAGGCCGCCTCCTGGTACCGCGCGAGCGGCACCGTCTTGAGCACGCCGGTGGCCTCCTGCAGCGGAACCCGCACGATGTCGGTGCCGCGCAGCGCGACCATGGTGCCCCACGCTCCGTCCTTCACCGCGGTGATGGCGTTGAGCCCGAAGCGAGTGGCCAGCACGCGGTCGAATGCGGTGGGGGTGCCGCCGCGCTGGATGTGCCCGAGCACGGTGGTGCGGGCCTCGTGGCCGGTGCGGGCCTCGATCTGGGTGGCCAGCCACTCACCGATGCCCGAGAGCTTGACGTGTCCGAAGGCGTCGAGGGTGGCGTCCTTGGTGATGAGGTCGCCGTCGACGGGCAGGGCCCCCTCGGCCACGCAGATGATCGGCGCGTAGGAGGCCTTGAACCGCGACTCCACCCAGCCGATGACCTCGTTGAGGTCGAAGGGGACCTCGGGGATGAGGATGCCGTTGGCGCCGCCGGCCATTCCGGAGTGCAGCGCGATCCATCCGGCGTGACGTCCCATCACCTCGCAGATGAGGATCCGGTGGTGCGACTCCGCGGTGGTGTGCAGGCGGTCGATCGCCTCGGTGGCGATGCTCACCGCGGTGTCGAAGCCGAAGGTGAAGTCGGTGCCCGACAGGTCGTTGTCGATCGTCTTGGGCACGCCGACGACGTGGAAGCCCAGCTCGCCCAGGCGAGTGGCGACACCCAGGGTGTCCTCGCCACCGATAGCGACGAGGGCGTCGATGCCCAGGTCATTGAGCGTGCCGGCGATGCGCTCGATGCCGCCCTCAACCTTGATCGGGTTGGTGCGCGAGGAACCCAGGATCGTGCCGCCGCGCGGAAGGATGCCGCGCACCTGTGCGATGCCAAGCGGCATCGTCAGCCCCTCCAGCGGGCCCTTCCAGCCGTCGCGGAAGCCGACGAATTCAAAGCCGTACTCGGCGATACCGCGCCGAACGACGCCTCGGATGACCGCATTGAGGCCGGGGCAGTCGCCACCGCCGGTAAGGACGCCTACGCGCATGGAACGCTCCTGGGGGTCGTGACCGGGCTGCAGCCCGGGTCGATTCCCTCATCCAAGCACACCTGACATCGTTGTCATCGGCGCTCCGGTGCCTAGGGTCGCCCCATGGCCCTCCTGGCGATCGACGCCGGCACGACCGGGGTGACCGCCCTCCTCGTCGACGAGGCGGCCACCGTCGTGGCCCGTGGCTACCGGGAGTTCCCCCAGTACTTCCCCGCCGACGGCTGGGTCGAGCACGACCTCGGCGAGATCTGGGCGGCGACCCTGGCGGCAGTTCAGGAAGCGTTGGCCGGAGCCCCCGAGCGCGTCACGGCCGTCGGCATCACCAACCAGCGCGAGACCCTGGCCATCTGGGATCGCGAGACCCTTGGCGCTGCCCGTCGGGCCATCGTGTGGCAGGACCGGCGCACCGCTGCGATCTGCGCGGACCTGCGTGCGCAGGGCCACGACGACAGGGTGCGCGAGCGCACCGGTCTGCGCCTGGACCCGTACTTCACCGGCACCAAGCTCACCTGGGTGCGCGCGAATGACCCGAGCGCATGGGCGGGTGTGGAGTCCGGACGTCATGCCGTGGGCACTATCGATTCCTACCTCGTCGCGCGCATGAGCCGCGGGCTGTTCCACATCACCGACCACACCAACGCCTCACGCACGCTGCTGTACGACCTGCACACCGGCGACTGGAGTGACGAGCTGTGTGCGCTCCTGCAGGTGCCGCGCGCGGCCCTGCCCGAGCTGGTCGCGTCGTACGGCGCGCTCGCGCACACCGATCCCAAGGTGTTCGCCGGGATCGACGCCCCGATCACGGGCATCGCGGGCGACCAGCAGGCGGCGCTCGTGGGTCAGGCCTGCCTGTCGCCGGGCACAGCCAAGTGCACGTACGGCACCGGCTCCTTCCTGCTCCTGCACACCGGGGACACCCCCGTTCCCTCCCCCGGTGGCCTGCTCACCACGGTCGCCCTCGCCCATCCCGACGGGCGGCGCGACTTCGCCCTGGAGGGCGCGGTGTTCGTCACCGGCTCGGCCGTGCAGTGGCTGCGCGACGGGCTGGGCATCCTGGAGTCGTCCGCACAGGTGGAGGAGCTGGCCCGCAGCGTTCCGGACTCCGGCGGCGTCGTCTTCGTGCCCGCGCTCACCGGGCTCGGTGCCCCCTGGTGGGACCCGGATGCGCGCGGCCTGATCATCGGCATCACCCGCGGCACCACGCGCGCGCACCTGGCCCGCGCCACGCTGGACTCGATCGCCTGGCAGGTGCGCGACATCGTCGCGCTCATGCGCGATGAGGCCGGGCTGTCCGTGCCGTCGCTGGCGATCGATGGCGGCGCCGCCGCCAACGACCTGCTGTGCCAGCTGCAGGCTGACGCCCTCGGCCTGCCGGTCGACCGGTCCGCCGAACTCCAGACGACGGGCCTGGGTGCGGCGTTCCTCGCCGGCCTCGGCAGTGGTGTGTGGAGTGGCCCGGACGACCTGCGACGCACCCGCTCGTCGTCCGGGGTCTTCGCCCCGCAGCCGGTCGACCCAGACGAGGTGACCCGCTGGCACGAGGCGGTGCACCGCAGTCAGCACTGGGCCGACTCCTAGTCCACGTTCACGGCCCGCGTCGCGAGGGACGCTCGATCAGTCGTCGTCGGCTGACGCGACGACCGGCTCGCCCGCGGCAATGAGTTCCTTGGCGCGGGCGGCATAGATCTCGACGTACTGCTGCTGGCCGAGCTCCTGCAATGTCGCCATGAGGTCATCGGTGGCGGTACGCAGGGCGACGCGCTCGTTGCCCGGGTCGGCATAGCTGGCCAGGTCGAGGGGAGCACCGATGCGCATACCCACGCGCATGATGCGCGGCAGTGTCTGGCCGGGTGGCTGGATCTCGTAGGTGTTGATCATCGCGATGGGGATCACCGGGGCGCCGGATTCGAAGGCCATGCGCGCCAGCCCGGTCTTGCCGCGATACAGGTAGCCGTTGGGTGAGCGCGTGCCCTCGGGGTAGATGCCCAGAACGTGGCCGGCGGCGAGCACCCGCAGCCCGGTGCGGATCGCCGCCTCCGAGGCGCGTCCACCCGAGCGGTCGACCGGGACCTGCCCCACACCGGCGAAGAACTGCTTGACCAGCCAGCCCTTCAGGCCCCGGCCGGTGAAGTACTCGCTCTTGGCCAGGAAGGTGATGTGGCGCGGCACAACCAGCGGGCAGAAGAAGGAGTCCGAGAACGACAGGTGGTTGCTGGCGACGATCGCCTGGCCCTGCGTGGGGAAGTTCTCCAGGCCGTCGACCCATGGCCGGAACAGGATGCGCAGCCACGGCCCCACGAGGACGTGCTTGAGCACCCAGAACAGGGCTGTGCCGCCTTCACGCACGCTGGCAGACTAGTGGGACCACCCGAGGGGAGTTCCACATGACGCTCATCGACGGGGCTGAGCCCTGGTCCCAGGACGGCAGTGACGTGGGCGTCCTGCTCGTCCACGGATTCACCGGCTCCCCCAAGTCCATGACTCCCTGGGGCAAGGCCCTGGCCGAGGAGGGCTGGACGGTTCGGGTACCGCGCCTGCCCGGGCACGGCACCACCTGGCAGGAGTGCAACCGCACCACCTGGCAGGACTGGCATGCCGAGGCCGACCGCGCCCTGCGCGAGCTCACCGGCCGGTGTCGACGCGTGTTCGTCATGGGACTGTCGATGGGCGGCTGCCTCACGCTGCGCCTGGCCGAGCAGCACGGCGACGCGATCAGCGGCATCGTCCTGGTCAACCCGTCGGTGCTCACTGAGCGTCCTGAGCGAGTGCTGCTGCCGGCACTGTCCAAGGTCGTGCCGAGCTTCCCGGGCATCAGCAACGACATCGCCAAGCCCGGCATGGACGAGGGTGCCTACACCCGCCTGCCACTTAAGGCCGCGCACTCGCTGTCGCAGCTGTGGTCGATCACGCGGCGTGACATGGGGCGCGTGCAGCAGCCGCTGCTGCTGTTCCACAGCGCCGTCGATCACGTGGTCGAGCCGGCCAACTGGCAGTTCGTCCTGTCGCACGTGAGCTCCGGCGACGTCACCGACGTTGTGCTGCCGGACTCCTTCCACGTCGCGACCCTCGACCACGATGCGCCGATGATCGTGCGCGACAGCATCGCCTTCGTGAAGCGCCTGTCGGCCTGACGCCATCAGCGATGTCCACTCCCTCCACTCCCGCCGGCGACGCTGCTGACGAGGGTGCGCCCGGCTCTGCCGGCGGTGCCCCGCTGCCCGCCCACGAGCAGCAGGCGTGGGAGGAGATCGTCGCCGGATTCGGGCCGGTGTCCGACCTCGCGTCGATCACGCTGACTCCCCCGAGCGCATCTGCGAGTCCAGCGGCGCCGGCCACGCCCTCGGCGGACTTCGTCGCGGACGATGCCTTCGTTGACGAGGGGTACGAACCACCGGAGCCTCCGCCGATTCCTCGTCCCTCGGACGCGTGGGGACGCGCGGCCTGGGGTGCCGTGGCCGCCGGGCCGGCACTTGTCGTCATCGCCAGTGTGCTGTCGTGGGACCGGATCATGGTGGTGCTGGGTGTGGCGGTGACCGTCGGTGGACTGGCCGGACTCGTGGCCCGCATGAAGGACCGCCGCGACGACGACGAGGGCGACGGCGCCGTCGTCTAACGCCGCGCGAGGTCCGCGGCGCCCCCTTCTAACGCCGCGCCAAGTCCGCGGCGCCCCCTTCTAACGCCGCGCCAGATCCGCGGCGCCGACCAGCCCCGCCAGATTGCCCAGTGTCGCTGGCACCACCTGCGGCACCGGGCGGTTCGCGCCGCCGATGATGGACGCCCGCAGCGTGTCACGCGCGGGAGCAAGGAGCAGGTCGCCCGCCTCCGACACACCCCCACCGACGATGAACAGATCCGGGTCGAGCACCGCAGCCAGATCGGCAAGCCCGATGCCGAGGTGCACGCCCAGGTCGCGCAGCGCCTGCAGGGCCACGGGATCCCCCGCCATGGCCGCTTCGGTGATGTGCTGCCCCTGGATCCCCTCCGGGGTGCGATCGCCGAGGTCGAGCAGGAGGGTCGCGTCGGCACGTCGCGCGGTCGCCAGCATGCGCGTCTCGCGCACGAGCGCATTGCCACTCGCGTACTGCTCCCAGCAGCCGCGACGCCCGCAGCCGCATTGCACGCCGTCGGCGACATGTGAGATGTGGCCGATCTCGCCGCCGGCTCCGTGCGCGCCGCGGAACAACGACCCGTCGAGGACGATGCCGCCGCCGATCCCCGTGCCCACCGTGACGAGCACGACATCGCGCTGACCCTGACCGGCACCGAACCGGAACTCGCCCCAGGCGGCCGCATTGCCGTCGTTCTCAATGACGACGGGCAGGCCGGTGGCCTTCTGGAGCACCTCGCGCGCCGGCACCTGGTGCCACTGCAGGTTGGGAGCGAAGTAGACGGTCGACCGCTGTCCGTCGACCGGACCGGCGACGCCCACGCCCACGCCCACCACCGGTTCGGCCGTGGCGCCAGCGAGCTCATCAACCACGTCGGCCACGAGCGCCAGCACGGCATCGGCATCAGCGGCAGGAGTGGGGCGGCGCGCCGTCGACAGGATCGCTCCGGCGTCGTCGACGAGACCCGCGGCCACCTTCGTGCCGCCGACGTCGACTCCGATCGCCAGGCCCATGGCCGGCAAGCCTAGGGCGGTGCCGGCATCGCGCACCCCGACTGTCAGGATCACGCCATGGCCCGCGTGAGCATTTACCTGAACTTCCCCGGCAACACTGAGGCGGCCTTCACCTTCTACGCCGCCGCATTCGACTCCACCATCGCCACTCTCAGCCGCTTCTCGGACCTGCCCGGAGGTGGTGGCGTGCCCGAGCACGAGCAGTCCGCCGTGCTCAACGTGCAGCTGGAGATCCTGGGCGGCACGGTGCTCATGGGCACCGACGTCCTGGCATCCACCGGCATGACCCTCACCCCGGGCAACAACGTCTCGATCAACCTGGAGTGCGATGACCTCGCCCAGGCCGAGCGACTGTTCACTCGCCTGTCGGACGGGGCTCGGGAGTCCGTCGCCCTGGCGCCCATGCCCTGGGGCCTGCACTGGGGCACCTGCGTCGACCGGTTCGGGCTGCGCTGGATGTTCTCCGCGCCCCTGGACTAGTCGCCGAGTGCAACGCCCTAGGCGCCTGTCGACCCCGCCGGGTCGTCGTTCCACTCGCGTCCGTGCGCGTGGTCGTCGATCGGCAGCCACTGGATCACGCCCGGGGTACGCGTCACCGACTCGGCGGCGTCGTTCGATGGCTGCGACACCGGCACATCGACAGCGTCGGGCCCCTCACCCATGAAGCGCTGGGCCCGGCACAGCAGGCAGGACGGATGCTCACGGGGATCGTCGTGCTCCGCATGCGGGGCGAGCACCCGATCGGCCGCCCAGCCGACGAGGCCACCGGCCATCGCCATGAGGTCGCCCATTCCCGCCGGTAGCGACGCTTCCGGTTCGGACGGTGGCGTGGCGCCCGGGGCGTGACCGGCCTCGCCCTCAGCATCGTCGCCGGAGTACCACCACGGGGTCGCGGGCTTCTCGTTGCTCATGCCGTCACCGGCCAGCGGTCGGCGTCGGGAGCGAAGTCGATCTCAACGCCCGCGCCTCGGCGGGCGGCCGCGTGCGCGTGGCAGCGCGCGAGCGCCGCGGGAAGCGGCAGCCAGCGCAGGTGCCCGGCCACGCGTACGACAAGGGCGTCGCCCTCGAGCCCGACCGCATCGACCGGCGCCGGGATGGTGAGTCGGTAGCCGGCATCGACGTGCTCCACGCGCAGGTCGGCCGAGCGCAGCACCGGCGGGTGATCCTGAGTGGCGACGGCGTCGCATCCACGCGGTGCGGGCCGCATGCGCCGTCCGGTCGTCCACGCCGCCACGCCTCGACGCGCGAGCCGTCGCGCGGTCTCGGCGGCCTGGTCGCGCTCATTCTTGCGGCGCACGACCGCGATGCCGTCGACGATCACTCCCAGCATCGTCAGCGTGCGCGCGGCCGCCAGCACCGTGGCACCGTCGCCCGGACGACAGGCCAGGCGCATCGTCGTCACGGTGTCGTGGAGCACAGCGTCGACATCCACGAGGGCATCACGCAGCGGCACCAACGCCGCCAGTGCTGCCGCACCACCGAGACCACCCGCCGCGGCCACCGACGGCGTGAGGAGCCCGTCGAGCAGGCGCACGACCTGACCGGGAAGGGTGACCAGGGTGCCCGCAGCCACCAGATCACCGGCATCCACCACCGCCACTCCTCCCTGACGAACCGTGTCGGCAGCAGCGAGCAGCACCGATAGCGGTCGCACGGGCAGCAGCGACTCCCACAGCGATGCCGGCACCGTCGCCGGGGAGAGGACACTCACAGCGCCGTGCAGTGCCGTGGCGAGAGTCGGGTGCAGGGGCGCAGCGTCGTCACACCAGACGTCGACGCCTGCGTCGTGCGCCGTCGACTGCGCCAGGCTTGTGGCCAGTCCGCGTGTGGTTCCGCTAAGCAGGATCAGGCGGGAGCGATTCGACACGCTTCTTCAGGCCCTTCAGTGCGGTCTCGACGATGACCTTCTCGGCCTTGCGCTTGATCATGCCGATCATCGGCAGTTTGAGGTCGACGGCGAGCCGGTAGTGCACGAGCGTGGTGCCGTCGCCGTTGTCGACGAGGTCATACTCCCCGTCCATCGCGGTGAGCATGCCGCCCTTGGTGAGCGTCCAGGTGACGCGGCGGTCCCCATCCCAGTCGTACTCAAGCTCGTAGGTGTCCTTGATGGCTCCGGAGTCCAGGCTGAACCGGGCATCCGCCGGTCGGCGGTCCTCCTCATAGATCGCCAGGACCTTCACCGCACTGATGCCGTCGCTCCACTGCGGGTACTTCTCCAGGTCGGCGATGACCGCCATGACCCGGGCCGGCGGCGCGTCGATGCGGATGGAGGATTCCGTCTGCTCGGCCATGACCCCAAGGCTACCCGGGTATCAGGGGGCGATGTCAGCGGGCGATGTCGACGACGTAGGGCACGCGACGACCGTGGAAGTGCCCCACGTTGACGCACTCCGTGCGCCCCACCCGCCGCCGCGCTGCCAGCGGCTGGTGCACGTGCCCGAACAGGTGCTGGCGCGGCTGATGCTCCTGCACGTATTCCAGCAGCGCGACGCTGCCGTACTCAAAGCGCCGGGCCACGGTGTCGTACAGCAGCTCAGGGATCGCCGGCGGGATGTGACTGAACAGGATGTCGACCGGGCCGAGCTGTGCCACGCGCGCGGCATAGTCAGCCTCGGTGGCCTCGTTCGGCGTGCGCATGGGCGAGACCAGTCCGCCGCCGACGAAACCCCAGCGCAGGCCGTCGACCTCCACGACCCCTCCGTCGACCACGGTGTGACCCGGCCGCACGTACTCCTCCCACAGGTCCGGCAGGTCGACGTTGCCGTAGGTGAGGAAGGCCGGGGTCGGCATGAGGTCGAAGAGCTCCTCGTACTGGGAGCGCACCATGGCCCGCATGACGGTGCCGCGCGCCTGCGGGTCGGTGATCCCCCGGCGCTCCCAGGCCGCATGCGACAGCTGGCGGGCCTCCTCGAAACGGTTGGCCGTACGCGCCTCGATGTAGGCCCGGGTGTGGTCGGCGCCGAAGAGGTCGGCGTAGATGC
Source organism: uncultured Bifidobacteriaceae bacterium (assembly GCA_964343995.1). Taxonomy (GTDB): domain Bacteria; phylum Actinomycetota; class Actinomycetes; order S36-B12; family S36-B12; genus JBAWXR01. Next base: position 5,163 of record CAYFLO010000004.1, on the reverse strand, counting down.
CTCGGGTGGGGTCGTCGTAGTCCAGGAAGCAGATGAGGTCGCCCAGGCAGACGAAGATGTCGGCGCCGTCGGCGGCACGGGCCAGGGCGGCGCCCGCGCCGTGGACGTCGCTCACCACGTGCACCCGGGCCATGCCGGCAGCATGCCAGTTGGCGCAGAACCCGCCCGTCCGGCGCCGGACTCACCTAGCGTGGGAGCGTGCTGACCGAGTTCTCGCTGCCCCCCGCCGTCCCGCCGGCCACGTCCGGCAGTTGCGTCGACCACCCCATCGAGCTGGCCGCCGCCGACCCCACCCGCGTGGTGATGTCGCTGCCCAGCGGCGACACGTGGACCGGCGTCACCGCCGCGGAGTTCCTCGCCCAGGTGCGCGGTGTCGCCAAGGGCCTCATCGCCCACGGCATCGAGGTCGGCCAGCGCATCGGCGTGATGTCGCGCACGCGCTACGAGTGGACCGTCGTCGACTACGCGATCTGGTACGCCGGCGCCGCGAGTGTGCCGATCTACGAGACCTCCTCCGACGAGCAGGTGCGCTGGATCCTCGGCGACTCCGGAGCCGTTGCGGTGTTCCTCGAGGCGCACCGGCACAAGGCCACCTTCGAGCGGGTCGCAGTCGAGCTTCCCGCGGTCACGCAGGTGTGGGTCTTCGACGACGACGCCCTGGGCATGCTCACCCGGGCCGGTGCACACGTGAGCGACGCCGACCTCGAGGCGCGTCGCGCACAGGTGACGCCCGACTCCCTGGCGACGATCATCTACACCTCGGGCACCACCGGAATGCCCAAGGGCTGCATGCTCACGCAGCGCCAGTGCATGGCCGAGGTCGAGAACGTCGTCAATGGCCTCCCCGACGTCTTCCTCGCGCCCGGCTCGTCCACGCTGCTGTTCCTGCCGATCGCCCACGTCTTCGGGCGCGCCATCGAACTGGGCTGCGTGCGCGCCGGCGTACGCCTGGGCCACGCGCCGGACATCTCCGCCCTGCTGCCGCAGTTGCAGTCGTTCCGACCGACCTTCCTGCTGGCGGTGCCGCGCGTGTTCGAGAAGGTCTACAACAGCGCCGAGCAGAAGGCGATCGGTGAGGGCAAGGGCAAGATCTTCGCCACGGCGGCGCAGACGGCGATCGAGTACTCCACGGCGCTGGCCGACGGCAAGCCCGGCCTGGGCCTGCGCATTCGCCACGCCATCTTCGACCGACTCGTCTACTCCAAACTGCGCGCCGCCCTCGGCGGCAACCTGGCCTGGGCGGTGTCCGGCGGCGCACCGCTGGGCGCACGCCTGGGTCACTTCTTCCGCGGTATCGGCGTGACGATCCTGGAGGGGTACGGGCTCACCGAGACCACGGCGGCGTCGACCGTCAACCGCGCCAAGGCGATCCGCATCGGCACGGTCGGCCAGCCCATTCCCGGCGCGAGCGTGCGCGTGGCCGACGACGGAGAGCTGCTCATCAAGGGCGACCAGGTGTTCGTGGGTTACTGGAACAACCCCGAGGCCACGGCTGAGGCGATCGACGAGCTGGGGTGGTTCCACACCGGTGACCTGGGGGCCATCGACGACCAGGGGTTCGTCAGCATCACCGGTCGCAAGAAGGAGATTCTGGTCACCGCAGGCGGCAAGAACGTCGCTCCCGCCGTGCTGGAGGACCGCCTGAAGGCCAACTGGCTGGTGAGCCAGTGCATGGTTGTCGGCGATGCCAAGCCCTACATCGCCGCGCTGGTGACGATCGACCCCGAGGCGTGGCCGGCGTGGCTGTCGCAGAACGGGCGTCCCGCTGGTACACCCGTGGCCGACCTCGTGGACGACCCTGCACTCATCGCGGCGGTGCAGCAGGCCGTCGACGAGGCCAACAAGGCGGTCTCGCATGCCGAGGCGATCAAGCGATTCCGGATCCTGCCGCACGACTGGACCGAGGCCGGCGGACAGATCACCCCGTCGCTGAAGCTCAAGCGCCGCGTGGTCATGGCCGAGCACGCCGACGACATCGAGACGATGTACGCCTCTGGCGCACCCGCCTGATCGGACTGTGCTCTACGCCACCCGGCCGACGCCGCTGAACCGCTGCGCGTACCAGCGCTCGTAGACGCTGGACACGATGACGCCGCTGCTGGGGTTGGCAGCGTGCACCATGCGGCCGTTGCCGATGTACATCGCCACGTGGTGGGTGCCGTTCTTGAAAAAGAAGAGAAGGTCGCCGGGTCGGGCCTGACTGAGCGGGACGCGGCGGGTGCGCCCGTACTGGGAGTAGCTGTAGTGCGGCAGGGCGATGCCCGCCTGTCGCCAGGCGGCCAGGGTGAGCCCGGAGCAGTCGAATGACGCGGGGCCTGCGGCCGCGGCCACATAGCGGTCGCCCACCTGATTGAGCGCGTAGCGCACGGCCGAGACCGCGCGAGGGCTCATGCCGGAGGCCTGCCGACCCAGTTGCGACAGGAGCTGACCCTTGGCGCGCAGGGCGGCCGCCGACGAGGCCCGGCGCTCAGCGGCCTCCAGAGCCGCCAGGCGACGGCGCTCGGATGCCAAGAGCGTGGCCAGCACGGCGCGGGCCGCGGCAAGCTGGGCGTCGGCCTCGCGCTTGGCCTGCGCCATCGCGTTGCGATAGCCCTGCGCGATGCGCTCCTTGTCGGCGACCTCGGCCTGGGTCTGCGCGAGCCGGCCTCGGGCGGTCTGGATCCGGCGCAACTGGGCCACCTGGCTGGCGGACAGCCGCTGGAGCGTGGCCGCCTGCTGAAGAAACTGCGCCGGATCCTTCGACAGCAGCACCTGCAGCAGCGGGTCGATCGCACCGCCGGCGTAGGCCGCGCGCGCAAGGTCGGCGAGCAGCCCGTTCTGCGCCGCGAGGTCGGCGCGCTCGCGCGCCATCCGCGCCTGGAGGATGTCGAGGCGCGACTGCACTGCCGCGAGGTCATCGGAGGCCTGGTTGTAGCGCTCGGTGGCCACCTCGGCCTTGTCCTGCAGGTCGCGCACCTGGGCGCGCACCTGGTTGATATCGCGCGAGGGGGCGGCCTGCGCAGCCGGCGACCACCCCGTGACGGTCGCCGCGAGGGCGACGGATGTCACGAGGCTGGTCAGGGATCCGGCCCGCCAGCGGCGGAAGGGTCGCGCGGCCATCGTTTCGACGCTAACACGGTCAGGTGCCCGTGGCAGGACCGTCGAGGCGACCCTGGGGGGGACCTAGGCCGGACGGACCAGTCGCAGCGGTGGGACGAGGCCGGAGTCGGCGAGCACCCCCACGGCACGCTCATGCTCGGCGCTGAGCTCGGGTGCCCCCTCGCCGATGCCCAGCAGAAGGGTGACCACGCAGTCGCCACAGGCGACAGGCGCGGCCGTGCAGGTGCCGCAGTCGATGATCATGCCCACGACGTTAGGCGGGGGGTCTGACACTCCCCCGGCGGTCACGGACCGCCGTCACCGGGACCCTCCGACGTGGGGCCGCCGAACTCCGGTCGGGCCACGAGCTCAACCCGATCGCCGTGACCGCACCAGCGGCAGGCCGTCGCCTCGACGACCTCCGAGAGCACCTCGCGCTCCTCGACCGTGGGCGTGCCCGCCATGTCGACGTGCCAGAACTCCCGGGTGCGGGTGGTGCGCACGATGTCGAAACGGGTGAGGTTGCCGCAGTGGGCGCAGCGCAGCCGCGTGCGGTCGTCAGGGAGGTCAGCCACACGATGACCCTAGCGGCGCTGCCCCGACGAGGCGCGAGCCGCTCCCCGGGCCCGTCAGGCCTCCCGCCTAGCCTGCCGCCATGGCGATCACCGCCGTCGAGCCGACGTTCGACGACCTGGGCACCCCCCTGGCCGACGTCACGTTCGTCGTGGTCGACCTGGAGACCACGGGCGGCGCACCAGCCGACGCCGGCATCACCGAGATCGGAGCCGTCAAGGTCCGTGGCGGCCAGGTGCTCGGCGAGTTCGCCACCCTGGTCAACCCCGGGGTACCGATCCCGGCGTTCGTCGCCTCGCTCACCGGCATCACCGACGCGCTCGTGGCCACCGCGCCACGACTGCGCGGTGTGCTGCCGTCGTTTCTGGAGTTCCTCGGCGACGCGGTTCTCGTCGCCCACAACGCGCCCTACGACGTCGGGTTCCTGCGCGCGGCGTGCGCGCTTCAGGAGGCCGCCTGGCCGGCGCCCACGGTTCTCGACACCGCGCGCCTTGCACGCGTGGCGCTGCATCGCGACGAAGTGCGCAACTGCAAGCTCGCCACCCTGGCCGCGCACTTCCACGCCACCGTGCGGCCTACGCACCGCGCCCTCGACGACGCCCGGGCCACCGTCGACGTCCTGCATGGGCTTCTGGAGCGCACGGCCACCCTCGGCGTCGCCACGCTGGAAGATCTCCAGGCATTCACGTCGCGGGTGAGCACGGCGCAGCGCACCAAGCGGCACCTCGCCGACGGCCTGCCCGATGTCCCCGGTGTCTACGTGTTCCAGGACGCGCAGGGTGTGCCGCTCTACGTCGGCACCTCGCGGCGCATCCGCACCCGCGTGCGGTCGTACTTCACCGCCGCCGAGCAGCGTCGGCGCATGGCCGAGATGGTGCGCATCGCCGAGAAGGTCGTGCCCATTCCGTGCGCGACCGATCTTGAGGCGCACGTGCGTGAGATTCGGCTCATCGAGGCTGAGCAGCCGCGCTACAACCGGCGCTCACGTCGGGCTGCCACCGTGTCGTGGCTGAAGCTCACGGTCGAGTCCGCCCCGCGACTGTCGATCGTGCGCACGGTGTCTGACGACCTCGACCGCGGCGCGCGCTACCTGGGGCCGTTCACCTCTCGCGCAGCGGCGGAGTCCGCCGCCGAGGCACTGCTCCTGGCCGTTCCCCTGCGCACGTGTACTCCGCGACTGCCGGCGCAGCCGCGCCCGGAGGAATCCGGATGTGCGCGCGGCGACCTTGGCCGCTGCGCCGCCCCGTGCCGCGTCCAGGGCGATCCGCAGCGCTACTCCGAGCAGGTCGAGCAGATGCGCGCGATCCTTGATGGAGATATCACCCCTGTGGTCGCGCGCGTGCGCGAGCGCATGGCCACGCTGGCCCTGCAGGAGCGCTTCGAGGAGGCCGCCGCGTGGCGGGAGCGTCTGGGCCATCTGGCCGCGGCGAGTGTGCGCACGCACCGCGTCGGCGCCCTGGCGCACGCCACCGATCTCGTCGCCGCCCGCGCCACCGACGACCATGGCTGGGA
>CAYFLO010000003.1:2014-25143 GCA_964343995.1 uncultured Bifidobacteriaceae bacterium | reverse complement strand
CCGGGTCGCGGTCGTACTCGTCGTCGTCCTCGCGGTGGACGAGATCGCCGTGGAAGGCCGGCAGGCACACCGCGATATAGCGCGCACCCTCGCGCGTCGTGTAGCGGATGCGCTCCCCCGCCCGGGTGATGACGGCCTGGCCGGCACGCACGTGCACGACCCCGTCGTCGTACTCCACGTCGATGGCACCGTCGAGGACGACCGTGAACTCGTCGAACTCCGGCTCCTGAGCCGGCTCCTCCCAGCCTGCGGGGGCATTCATGTGCGCAATCGACACGATGTCATCGCCGCTGGACGCGTGGCCGACGTACTCCTCGATCACCTTGCCACCAGGAACCGGCACGATCGCCGGGCCGGGGATGAGCTCGGGCATGCGCTACTCCTTCGCCGGCGTGACGTCGTCGCTGCCGCCAGCCATGAGTCGGCCGATGCGCGAGCGGTCCGCTCCCGCGCCGTCGACATCGGTGAGTTCAGCGACGATCCGGCCGTCGTACATCACCAGCACTCGATCGGAGAGCCCAAGCACCTCGTCGAGCTCCGCCGACACCAGGAGCACTCCGGCTCCGCCGTCACGCGCGCGCACAATCTGGCGGTGGATGAACTCGATCGAGCCCACGTCGACGCCGCGGGTGGGCTGGGCGGCAATGAGCAGGGACGGATCCGCAGCGAGCTCGCGGGCAATGACGACCTTCTGCTTATTGCCACCGGACAGCGACTCCGCGGGCGTGCGGATCGACGGCGTGCGCACGTCGTACTGCTGCACCAGCGTGGTGGCGAGGTCGTCGACGGCTGTGGTCGTGCGCACGCCGCGGCGGGCGAACTCCGGCTCGTCGAAACGGTTGAGCACGAGGTTGTCGGCGATGGAGTACGGCCCGACAAGGCCGTCCTTCTCGCGGTCCTCCGGCACATGCCCGACACCCATCTCGTGGATGGCGTGCGGGCTGGCCCCCAGCGCCGACTGACCTCGGATCTCCAGCCGGGTGGCGGTGCACTCGCGAAGCCCGGTGAGCGCCTCAACGAGCTCACGCTGGCCGTTGCCCTCCACGCCGGCGACACCGACGATCTCCCCCGCGCGCACCGAGAGCGAGACATCGCGCAGGGCAGGCAGGCCCAGGTCATTACGGGCGTTCAGGCCTGCAACGTCGAGAACCACGTCGCCGGGCGTGGCCGGACCGCGGTCGACGCTGAGGAGCACGCTGCGGCCCACCATCATGTGGGCCAGGTCGGCCTGGCTGGTCTGCGCCGGGGTCGTCGTGCCGACGACCTTGCCCCCGCGCAGCACCTGGATGGTGTCAGCGACAGCGAGCACTTCGCGAAGCTTGTGGGTGATGAAGATGACGGCCACACCGGAGTCAGCGAAGGAGCGCATGACCGCGAGCAGTTCGTCGGTCTCCTGCGGTGTGAGTACGGCCGTCGGCTCATCCATGATGAGGATGTCGGCCTTGCGATACAGGGCCTTGAGGATCTCTGCACGCTGCTGTGCCCCCACGGGCAGGTCCTCCACGCGGGCGTTGACGTCGACGTGCAGCCCGTAGCGCTCGGAGAGCTCGGCCACCCGGCGCGTCGCCGCGCGCATCGACACGAATCCGCCGCGCTCGGGCTCATCGCCCAGGATGACGTTCTCGGCCACCGTGAACACCGGCACAAGCTGGAAGTGCTGGTGCACCATGCCGATTCCGCGGCGGATCGCGTCGCGCGGGCCGGTGAGCCGCACCTTCTCACCCTTGATCGCGATCTCACCCTCGTCGGGCTGATAGAGCCCGTAGATCATCTTCACCAGCGTGGACTTGCCCGCGCCGTTCTCGCCCAGCAGCGCGACGATCTCGCCCTTGTGCACGGTGAGGCTGACGTCCTCGTTGGCGATGACGCCGGGAAAGCGCTTGGTCAGCCCGGTGGCCTGAAGGGCGATATCGGAGGACAGGGCGCGCGGGGCAGCGCTCGCTGTGCCCGCTGCGCCTGCAGTGCCAGCAGAGCCAGCAGTGCCAGCAGTGCCAGCCGTGCCCGCAGTGCCCGCCATGTCGGGATCGGTCATCGCGTCAGTCCTTCTCATACGGCTTGCCCACCGACGCCGGCGGCTTGACCCGGCCGGAGACGATGGCGAGCAGGACGATGGTGAGGACGTACGGGAGCATGTTGACGAACTGTTGGGGAATGGCGATGACCTCGTCGGCCTGAAGCTGGCTGGCCATGCCCTCGGCGAGCCCGAAGAACAGGGCCGCCCCGAGGGCGCCGATGGGACTCCACGCGCCGAAGATCATGATCGCCAGGGCAGTGAAGCCGCGCCCTGCAGTGAAGCCGCGCTCGAACGTGCCGGCCGCCTCCAGCGAGAGGTAAGCGCCGGCGAGACCGGCCAGGAGCCCAGCGAACGTCACGTTGAGGAAGCGCAGGCGCTGCACGCCGATACCGGAGGTGTCCGCCGCCGACGGCTTCTCGCCGACGGACCGGGTGCGCAGGCCCCACACGGTGCGGAAGAGCAGCACCTGCAGGATCGCAACGACGACCAGAGCTGCCAGCGCGATCGGGGTGTTGGAGAAGAAGACCGGTCCGACGAGTGGGATCTGCGAGAGCACCGGCACGTCGATGTGCGGCATGACGTCGGGGAGCATCTGCCCCTCGGCGTAGAAGAACGAGGTCAGGCCGGTGGCCAGGATGTTGATGACGGTGCCGGCGATGATCTGGTCCATCTTCCAGGTGACCGCTCCGACGGCCAGGAACGCGCCCATGATCATGCCGGTGCCCACGCCGAGCAGGGCGCCGATGATCAGGCTCCCGGTAAAAGCCGCGCCGAAGAACCCGGCGAACGCGCTCATGAGCATCTGGCCCTCGATGCCGATGTTGATGACACCGGAGCGCTCGCAGATGATCCCGACCATGGCGGCCAGGATGAGCGGGATCGCGTACGACAGCGAGAACTGCAGCACCGACACCGTCTTGACCGAGTCGATGACGTAGTAGACGACGCAGGCGACCGCCAGTACGGCGGTGAGGACCCACGGCCACCAGCGGCTCATGCGCCCCACCCCGAGGTGAGCTGGCGCTGCTTGGTGCGGTTGCGGAAGATCATCCGCGACACGATCGGGGCGGCGACGAACAGCAGGGTGAGGGCGAGGATCACGTCGACGACCTCGGGCTGGATACCCGTCTCGAACTGAAGGGCGTTGGCACCGGCCCGCAGGGTTCCGACGAGGATCGCCGCCGGGATCGTGGCGATCGGATTGGCCCGTGCGAGCAGGGCGATGGTGATGCCGTCGAAGCCCAGGCCGCCGTTGAACGCCGGCTCGAAGCGGCCCACGACGCCGAGGGTCTCGATGGAGCCACCCATGCCGGCCAGGGCGCCGCTGACGGCAAGGGCAAGAACGATCGTGCCGCGCACGCCGATGCCTGCGTAGCGCGCGGCGTTGGGGTTGAGCCCCACCGTGTTGAAGCGGAAGCCGCCCGTCGTGCGCACGAGGAACCAGCCGAAGAAGATCGCGACGAGGATCGCGATGATGAATCCGCTGGGAATGACGCCCCAGGTGGGCAGGCGGGCGGTATCGAGGATCTCCGGCGTGCGCGACAGCGGCTGGCCGGCCTCCTTCAGGGGCTTGCTGGCCAGGTAGTCGACCAGCGACAGCGCGATCGCGTTGAGCATGATCGTGGTGATGACCTCGGAGACGTGCCGGTAGGCGCGCAGAACGCCCGCGATCGCTGCCCAGGCCGCGCCGCAGGCCATGCCGATGGCGATGCTCACGACGATGTGGATGACCGGCGGCAGCGGGAGCCAGTAACCGGCGATGCCCGCCCCGAGGGCCCCGATGATGAGCTGGCCCTGGGCGCCGATGTTGAACAGTCCGGCGCGCAGGCCCACGACGACGGCCAGGCCGGTGAGGATGAGCGGCGTGCTCTTCTGCATGACCCGCAGGAGCCCGTCGCTGGTGCCCCAGGCGGCCGAGAAGAGAACCTTGTAGGCGGTGAACGGGTTGACGCCCTGCAGCCAGATGAGGATGCCTCCGACGGCGAAGGCCAGCAGGACCGAGACGACGGGGATAAGGATCGACTGCCAGCGGGTCCACAGCGCGCTGGTGCGACGGGGGTCCGGGTCGGAGTAGCCCAGGTCGGTGTGCGCGAGGTCGGTCGACATGACGCGGCGATCCTTGCATAGGCGCGTGCGCGTGGGAGGGGGAACGCGGAGGGCTGTTCGGCGGCATCCGCCGCAGATGCGTCAAGGGGGCGACGCGGTGGTGCGACATGTGTCGAGGGGGCGGCGCCGGTGGCGCCGCCCCCTCGATCGGGTCGTGCAGTGGTGCTGAGGTGGTGCTGACTAGCCGAGCTTGACGCCCGTCTGGATCGAGCCATCGGACAGGCCCTGGATGACGGCCTTGACCTTGTCCTGGATCTCCGGGCTCACCGCGGACGCGGTGTCGTGCGGATCGGCCAGGCCGACATTGCCGGTGTAGTTGCCACCGGGCGCCTTGCCCTGAGCGGCCAGCAGCACGAGGTCACCCGTGCCCTGCTGCAGCATCTTCTCCGCCGAGGTGAGCAGGCACTTGGCCGCCTCGGGAACGGTGAGGTACTGGTCGGTGTCGACACCGATGCAGAACACCGTCTTGCCCGCGCCCGGGTTCTTGGCGATCTCGATGAGGCCGCCGTTACCGGTCTTGCCGCCGGCCGCGAAGATGATGTCGTTGCCCTGGGCCAGCTGCTTCTTGGCCTCGCTGGCGCCCCAGACCGGATCATTGAACGCGTTGTTCGGGTCGTGGTAGACGAGCGTCACCTTGACGTTCGGGTTGGCGGCCATGGCGCCGTTCTTGTAGCCCTCACCGAACTTCTTGACCGGCGGGACGGTGTCGGTGCCGAGCACCGCGCCGACCTTGTTGGTCTTGGTGACCAGGCCGGCGAGGTAACCGGCCGCGTAGCCGGCCTTGTCCTCGTCGAAGACCAGGCCGGTGAGGTTCGGCAGCGTCGCCGCCTGGAACTGGTCGACACCGATGAACTGGATGTTCGGGTTCGCCTTGGCAGCGGCCGTGGCGGCCTCGGTCATGAGGAAGCCGACGGTCACGATGACGTCGTACTTCTTGTCGACGAACTGCTGGATGTTGGACGCGAAGTCCTTCGGGTCGGTCGACTCGATGTACTTGGTGTAGGCGCCGAGCTCCTTGCCGGCGGCCTGCGCACCGTCCCACGCGGACTGGTTGAACGACTTGTCGTCCACCTTGCCAGTGTCGGTGACCAGGCCGATGCAGTAGCTGGCCGGATCGGCGCAGTTGCTGTCATCGGTGGTGACGGCGGGAGCCGCGGTGTTGGACGCCGACGCGAGCGCGGTGTCGCTGGGCGCAGCCGCGCTGGGCGCAGCGGCAGACGGCGCAGCCGCGCTGGGAGCGGCGGCAGACGAGGTGGAGGAACTGCTGCTGCTCGAGCAGCCCGCCAGCACGATCGCGGAGACCGCGACGCCGGCGATGAGGAGCTTGCGAGTCATGCACACGCCTTTCTGTCGACAGCAGGTCGAGACCTGCGCCAGGGCTCGAGGAGGGTCCTCGCCCGTCACCCCCGACCCTAGGGGGCGAAGGTGACGACCCGACGCGCGGCCCTGCGGTCGCGACCGAGTCGTGATGGTGAGGATGGCCACATCGGGACGCGTGCGAACGGATGTGACGAATGTGACGAGTGCGAGAAGTCACACCGTCGCGCACAAGCGAACGAGAACGGCGCGCGGGCGCCGGCGGGATCGGCGCGCACAAGCGAACTAGAACGGTGCGCGGGCGCTCGCCGACCAGCCGCCGTCGACCGGCAGCACCGCCCCGCTGATCCCGCTGGCTGCCGAACTGCCGAGGAACGCCACGGCCTGCGCCACCTCGTCAGCGGTGACCGGTCGGCCACTGGGCGCTGACGCCTGCCACCACGCCAGACCCTGCGGCCACGACTGGTCGAGCCCGTCGCGCCAGATGAGCCCGGGAGCGACGGCGTTGGCGCGGATGCCGCGCGGTCCCAGGTCGAGCGCGAGCGAACGCGTGTAGCTGAGCATCGCCGCCTTCGCCGCGGCGTAGTGCGCGTGCGAGGGGAACGCGCTGAACGCCTCCACCGACGCCACCGTGACGATGGCGCCACCGGACGGCATGGTGGTGACCGCCCGGCTGATCACGTTGACTGCCGACAGCAGCGTCGCGTCGATCATTGCCGACCACTGGGCCGACGTGAGGTCGGCCAGTGGCGACACCGACTGGTCGGCGGCATTGGCCACCACCAGGTGCACGGGGCCGAGCGCCGCGACGGCCGCATCGACACAGGCGTGCGCCTGGGCCTCGTCGGAAAGGTCGCCGGAGACGCTGGTGAACCGCGCCCCTGCTGAATCGAGATCGGCCAGAAGCGCGTCCGGGCGCTGGGTGCGGTGATGGACCGCCACCGCCCAGCCGTCGTTCGCGAGGCGGCGCACGATCGCGTCGCCGAGTGCGCCCGACGCTCCGGTGACGAGTGCCGCACCCGTGTCCGGAGCCGCGGCGGCGACCCGGACGGTGGTGGCATCAGGGTGAGTCGACTCAGCCACGGATGAGCTCCGCGATGCGGGCCGCGTGTGCCGGCCAGGCCGAGAAGTCGTCGTCGCGCGAGGCGAGCTGGAAACCCGAGAACGGCGGCGCCAGGGCGCACACGACCAGACCCCAGCCGCGCGCCACCGACGCCCCCTGCCAGGCACCGGCGGGAACGAGATGGGCGGGTGACGTGACGGTGTCCGCGCGAGTCATGGCCACGCCGTCACCCAGGAGCACGCGCTCGCCGCGGCCGTCGGGATGAAGGACGAGCAGGTCGACCGGCTCCCCGGCCACGTGGACCCACAGCTCGTCCTCGGCCAGCAGGTGCAGCGCGGAAAACTCCTGCGGCGTCACGAGCGCATAGATCGCGTTGCCAGCGTCGCTGCGGTGCAGCAGCGCCCACCAGCAGCCCTCGCCGTCCAGCGGCTCCAGCCCCAGGTGCGCGATGATCTCCTGCGCGGACAGGTCGTCGAGGGTGCGCGGTGTGGCGGACTCTGGTGGTGTGCCTGCGCCAGTGCCGGGGGCAGAGCCGGTGCCGACGTCAGCCACGGGCCACCCACTCCCGCGCTGTGGCGAGCACCTCGGCGGAGTCCACGCGTGTGGGGCGGCGATCGCGCACGACCTGCTCGCCGGCCACCCACACGTCGCTGACATCGCTGCGGCCGGCCGCATAGACGACCGCGGTGTGCGGATCGTGAAGCGGCACCAGATGCGCCGCCTGGAGGTCCAGGGCCACGAGGTCGGCTTCCTTACCCGGCTCGATGGAGCCGATCCGATCGCCCAGGCCGATGGCGACCGCACCGTCGAGCGTGGCCGCGCGCACGATGGCGCGCGAGGAGATCGCGGCGGGATCATCGCGCACGAGTCGGGCCACGTTGGCCGCCAGCCGCATGACGGCGAACATGTCGAGGTCGTTGCTGGACGAACAGCCGTCGGTGCCCAGGCCGACGAGGATCCCGTCGTCGCGGTAGCCGACGATGTCGGCGGCACCGGAGGCGAGTTTGAGGTTCGAGCCCGGGCAGTGGGCGACTGATGCGCCGCGTGCCGCCACGGTGGCGCGGTCGGACTCCGACAGCCGCACCGCATGCGCGAGCACGGGGCGTCGCGCGAGGATCCCGGCATGGTCAAGCACCTCGACCGGCCGGGCACCGGCGAAGGCGATGGTGTCGTCGTTCTCGCGGTGGTTCTCCGAGCAGTGCGTGTGGACGTGATAGCCCCGCTCCGCGGCCAGGGCGGCCAGCTCGGCCAGGTGTGCGGGCTCCACCGTGAAGGCTGCGTGCGGCATGAGGTAGCGCGGCACGTGCGGGCCGCCGATGCGCTCCAGCACCTGCGGCCAGGCGTCGACGGACGCCATGCGCTGATCCCACGTGAGCCCGTCCGGGCCGGGGAAGGAGAAGAAGACCGGGCCGATGACATGGCGCAGGCCGACCTCGACCGCGCCCTCGTGGGTGGCCTCGGGGTGCAGGTACATGTCCAGAGCCGTGGTCGTGCCGCCGAGCAGCGACTCCAGAGCGCCCAGGCGCGCACCGATGCGGCAGCCGTGCGGATCCATGAGCCGGGCCTCCTCGGCCCACACCCGCTCCAGGAAGCCCTGCAGGTCGACCTCCTCGGCGATTCCGCGCAGGAGGGTCATCGGCAGGTGTGTGTGCAGGTTGACCAGGCCCGGCATGAGCAGGTGCCCGCGCAGGTCGACGACCTCGCGGGCGCGGTGCGGCAGGTCGGTGCCCACGGCGACGATGCGCCCGGCGTCGATCGCCACACTGGCCCGCTCCAGCGCGGTGCCGTCGCCGATGATGACGTGATCGGCGTCAGCGAGCAGGAGATCGACGTCCATCGTGCGGCTACCGGGTGCCGGTTTCAATGCCGGCGGTACCGGCGGTGGCAGCGCCATCAGTGGCGAGGATCCCCGCCGCGCGGTCGAGGATCGACGTGACGGTCTGCGCCCCCTGCGCGATGACGGCCATGATCTCCTCGACCGTGATCGGCACGTCGGACTCCCCCGCGGCCGGGTTGGCGACTAGGCACAGCGAGGCGTATGGCAGGCCGCGCTCGGCCGCGAGCACGACCTCCGGCACACCGGTCATGCCCACGACGGCGGCTCCGGCCGCAGCCGCCATGCGGATCTCCGCGCGCGTCTCGAACCGCGGTCCCTCGAAGCACGCGTAGACACCGGTCGGCGTCAGCGGCACGCCGACCTCGCGGGCCGCGCGGGCCCACACGTCGCGCAGGCGCGCGTCGTAAGGCTCGGAGACGTCGGTGTGCACGACGCCCTCCGGCGTCGATCCGTCAAAGAAGGTGAGGACGCGCTGCTTGGTGAAGTCCAGGAAGTCATCGACGAGCACGAGCGCACCGGAGCCGTGACCGATGCCGCCCACGACGTTGATGGCCAGGATCTCGGTGACCCCGAGGTCGACGAGGGCCTGGATGTTGGCGCGGTAGTTGACCATGTGCGGTGGCACCGAGTGGTCGACGCCGTGCCGGGAGCAGAACACCGTCGGGCGTCCGTGCCAGTAGCCGCGCACCACCTTCGCCGGGCCATAGGCGGTCTCGACGACGAGCGTCTCGGGGTCGGTCAGCGCGTCGAGGGCATAGAAGCCGGTGCCGGCGATGACGCCGAGGGCGCCGGAAGCAACCGCGGCACCGCCGTTCGCGTGAGCCGCCTCAGGCATGGGCGCGCGCCTGCGCCTGAAGCGTGTCGGAGTCGGCGAAGCGCGTGGCGATGTCGCTGCCGGTGAAGCTGCCGACCCAGCCGTCGTCGGTACGGAAGAAGCGAATGGCGGTGAAGTCCGGCGACGTGCCCATGTCGAACCAGTGCGTCGTGAGGGCCGGCACGTTGATGAGATCACCCGCGGTGCACAGCACGGCGGCGACCCGGTCGCCGATGTGCAGGTAGAACACCCCGCTGCCGTGGGCGAAGTAGCGGATCTCCTCCTCATCGTGGGTGTGCTCGGCGAGGAACTTGCCGCGGGCCGTGGCGGCCATCGTGCGCCACTCGTCATCGTCGCGCGGATGAATCTGCGCCACGTCGACCAGGGTGTAGCCATGCTCGGCGACCAGCGCGTCGACGAGGGAGCGGTGGGCGGCGAGGACCTCGTCGGACGTGGCGGTCGCAGCAAGCGCGGGTGCTCCCCCGGCGGCCGCCTGCGCGTCGAGCAGTTCGTACGTCACGCCCAGGGCGCCCAGGTGCTCGGCGATGGCAGCGCGGTCGGCGGTCTGCACCAGAGGTGTCTCGGGCCGGTCGTCGGCCCACACGGTCAGCAGCGTCATGGCGTCATCCTCCCGCACGCGCCTGTCGCGCCCGCAGGGCGTCGAGGGCCAGAGCGTGGTCAAACAGCCAGTCCAGGCTCTCGGTGCGGTGCACCGCGTCCTCCAGGCTCGATCCCCACGCGTACAGGCCGTGCTCGGCGACGATGACTCCCGGCACGTCGGTGTCGAGTGCGGCCAGGATGTCGGCCGACAGCGCCTCCATATCCTGGCTGTTGGCCACGACGGGCACCGTGACGAGGTCACCGTGGGCACCGCGCCCCAGGCCCTTGAGCTGCTCGACGTCGATGAGGGGCACTCCGCCCGGCCAGCGCTCGGCAGCCAGCAGGCACGACGTGGCGTGCACGTGCACGACCCCGCGGGCCCCCGTCGCCTCGATGATCGCCGCGTGCACGCGGGCCTCTGCGGACGGGCGCCGCACCTGGCCCGGCAGGGCCGCGCCCACGGCATCGGTGAGCACGGTGTGCTCAGTGGCGTGCGCGTGCTTGGCGATGCCGGACGCGCTGACGGCGAGCACCCGCGGATCGTCGGAGTGCACAGCCGAGACGTTGCCGGACGTGCCGCGCATCCAGCCCAGCTGATACAGCCGCCGAGTGGTCTCGGCGACCTGCTCCTGCACATGCGACATGCGCGGGAGCCTAGCCGCGCGGCAGGATGGGGGTGTGCGCGCATCCGGGGTCACCGCCGTCGTCGTCGACATCGAGGGCACAACGAGCGCCACGTCGTTCGTCTACGACCGGCTGTTCCCGTACTCGCGTGCCCGCTTCGCCGACTACCTGGCCGATCCGCGCCTGCCCGCACTGGTGGAGCGCGTCGGCGAGCAGGCCGGTCATCCCGTGGACGACCAGGAGGCCGTTGCGCTGCTCGCGGGCTGGGTCGACGCCGATGCCAAGGTGACCGTGCTGAAGGACGTGCAGGGCGTCATCTGGGCTGACGGCTTCGCCCGCGGCGAGCTGGTGTCGCACCTGTTCCCCGACGTTGTGCCCGCCCTGCGCGCGTGGCACGCGGCGGGGGTACCGCTCTATGTGTACTCCTCGGGCTCGGTCACCGCGCAGCGCGCGTGGTTCGGCCACACCGATGCCGGCGACCTCACCGGCCTGTTCGACGGATTCTTCGACACCGCCAATGCCGGGCCCAAGCGCGAGATGTCGTCGTACACGCGAATCGCCCAGGCCATTGACCACGCGCCCGCGGGGCTGCTGTTCCTCAGCGACGTGGTCGCCGAACTCGACGCCGCAACCGCGGCAGGCTGGCAGGTCGTGCAGGTGACGCGCCCGGGCGAGCCGCATGCCGCCGGCGCGACGCACCCGGTGGTCGACTCATTCGCCGACGTCGAGATCGCGCCGGCATCACGGTCCTAGGGCTCGCTGTGACCCCTACCAGCCCGGCGCATGCGAGCGGCCGGCAGCGGCCGACCTGACCGCGCTAGTCGCGCGAGGCTGGCGTGCCGTAGCGCGCGAATCGCGTGCGCGCGTCGAGCATCTGCTCGTCACTGAGGAGCACCGGGCTGCCCGCGGCGCGGGCGATGAGGTACTGCCGGCACAGGTTCTCGACCTCCACGGCCAGAGCCTGGGCCTTGGGCATCGTCTCGGCGTAGGCGAGCATGCCGTGATTGGCCATGAGGCAGGCCCGACGGTCGCCGAGGGCCACGATGATGTTGTCCGACAGCGCCTGTGTGCCGTAGGTGGCGTACTCGGCACAGCGAATGACATCACCGCCGGCCTTGCCCACCATGTAGTGGAACGACGGCAGATCCTCGCGCAGGCACGCGAGCGCCACCGCATAGGTGGAGTGCATGTGCACGATCGCCTGCGCCTGCGGAAACCGGTCGTACAGGTCGCGGTGGATGCGCCACTCGGTGGTGGGGATGCCCGGGCCGATCGGGGTGCCGTCGTGATCCAGAGCGACGACGGCAGCCGCGTCGACCAGGTGCGGCGGGATCGCCGACGGGCTCACCAGACAGCCGTCCGCCGAGCGCACCGAAACATTGCCGGAGGTGCCCACGTTGAGGCCGCGCTCGTCGAGGAAGCGCAGGGTGTCGACGACGGCCTGGCGGCCTCCGCGCTCGTCCAGCGGGCCGGTAGTCGGCGAATCGGAGGTGCTCGGCGAACCGGGGGCGGGCGTCATGGGCACATCATGTCGGGTCGCCGTGCCGCAGGGACGGACCTCTCACTCCGCGCCGCGGAGACGGGGCTCACGCGCAGCGCCCCACTGCCCAGAATCAGCGGGTCGGACCCACGAGCGCCGCAACGCTGCTCGTGCCATCGGGCTCCACCACGGCGCATTCCGAGACGATCGCGCTGATCCAGCGCGACGGGGTGACATCGAACGCCGGGTTGAAGCCGCGCGCTCCTGCGGGGGCGGTGCGCACACCGGACAGCGTCGTGACCTCATCGCCGTCGCGCAGTTCGATGGGGATCGCGGCACCGTCGGGTGTGGCCAGGTCGACCGTGGATGACGGCGCCGCCACGACGAACGGGATGCCGGCGGCCGCGCAGGCCAGGGCCACACCGACGGATCCGATCTTGTTGGCGGTGTCGCCGTTGGCCGCGATGCGATCGGCGCCGATGAGGGCGCAGTCGACGAGCCCGCGCAGGATCGTGCTGGCCGCGGCCCCGTCGGATTGAACGACGTAGGGAATGCCCTCGCGCTCCAGCTCCCACGCGGTCAGCCGCGAGCCCTGCAGGAGCGGTCGGGTCTCGTCGGCGTAGACAAGTTCCACCAACCCGCGTTCGGCGAGCGTGCGCACGATTCCCAACGCGGTGCCCCAGCCGGTGGTGGCCAGTGCCCCGGTGTTGCAGTGGGTGAGCAGACGAAGCGGTCGGCGCTCCACGCGCGCGCAGATCCAGTCGGCACCGAGCTCGGACAGGGCCCGATTGGCGGCCTCATCCTCGCGGGCGATGACATCGGCCGCCGCGATCACCGCATCGATCCCCTGCGCCATCACCGGGCGCACCCGATCGACGGCCCAGGCGAGGTTGACCGCCGTGGGGCGGGCATCGCGGATGCGGTCGACCTGGCGCGCGAGCTCGTCAGACGACCAGCCCTCACGTGCCCCCTGCGCCATCGCCACGGCCACGCCGTAGCCGCCGACGGCTCCCAGGGCCGGCGCCCCGCGCACGACCAAGCGCACGACGGCGTCGACGACGGAGTCGACGTCGGCGCAGGTGCGGTACTCCTCGCGCCCGGGCAGGAGTGTCTGGTCCAGGAGCACCAGGGCGTGGTCGCGGAACTCAACGGCGCGGATGGTCACGGTTCTCCCGGGGTGACGTGGTCGGCGTGGAAGGGTCTGCGAACAGCAGACTAGAACGCGTCGCGCGGGACGTACTGGCCCCACACGTCGCGCAGCGCATCGCTGACCTCGCCCACCGTGGCCCGCGCCCGCAGCGCCTCGCGCATGGGGTACAGCAGGTTGTCGGTGCCGCGCGCGGCCTCGCGCACGGACTCCAGGAGTCGGGCGACCTCGGCGTTGTCACGCGACGCGCGCAGCTGAGCCAGGCGCTCAGCCTGTTCAGCCTCGATCGCCGGGTTCACCCGAAGCGGGTCGTAGTGCTCGGTGGCGTCGACGGTGAATTTGTTGACGCCCACCACCGTGCGTTCACCGGAGTCGATCTCCAGGGCCACCTGGTAGGCGGACCGCTCGATCTCGGCCTTCTGGAAGCCGTTCTCGATTGCCGCCACGGCCCCGCCCATCTCATCGATGCGCTCGATGAGGGCGCTGGCCGCCGCATCGATTTCGTCGGTGAGTGACTCAATGACGTACGACCCGGCGAAGGGGTCGACGGTGTCGCACACGTCGGTCTCGTAGGCGAGCACCTGCTGAGTGCGCAGGGCCAGTCGAGCCGCCTTCTCGGAGGGCAGGGCGATGGCCTCGTCGAAGGAGTTCGTGTGCAGCGACTGCGTACCGCCAAGCACCGCGGCCAGGCCCTGCACGGCCACGCGCACGAGGTTGACCTCGGGCTGCTGGGCGGTGAGCTGCACGCCGGCCGTCTGGGTGTGGAAGCGCAGCATCCACGACTTGGGATCCTTGGCGCCGAAGCGGTCGCGCATGATCCGCGCCCACATGCGTCGGGCCGCCCGGAACTTGGCGACCTCCTCCAGGATGGTCGTGCGCGAGACAAAGAAGAAGGCGAGGCGCGGCGCGAACTCATCGACGTCCTGCCCGGACGCCACCGCGGCCTTGACGTACTCGATGCCGTCGGCGAGCGTGAAGGCGATCTCCTGCACTGGCGTCGCCCCGGCCTCGGCCATGTGGTAGCCGGAGATGGAGATCGTGTTCCACTTGGGGATCTCCTGGCGGCAGTACGTGAAGATGTCGGTGATGAGCCGCAGCGACTGCGCCGGCGGGTAGATGTAGGTGCCGCGGGCGATGTACTCCTTGAGCACGTCGTTCTGGATCGTGCCGTTGAGCTCGGTGGCCGCGACCCCCTGCTCCTCGGCGACCAACTGGTACAGCAGCAGCAGAATCGCCGCGGGGGCGTTGATGGTCATCGACGTGGACACCTGATCGAGCGGGATGCCGTCGAACAGGATCCGCATGTCGTCGATGGAGTCGATCGCCACGCCGACCTTGCCGACCTCGCCGTGCGCCAGCGGGGCGTCGGAGTCGTAGCCCATCTGCGTGGGCAGGTCGAAGGCCACCGACAGTCCGGTGGTGCCCGCCGCGAGCAACTGCTTGTAGCGGGCGTTGGACTCCACGGCCGTGCCGAAGCCGGCGTACTGCCGCATCGTCCACGGGCGGCCCGTGTACATCGTCGGGTACACACCCCGGGTGAACGGGTACGCGCCCGGCTCACCCAGCGCGGTGGCCGGGTCGAAGCCGTCGAGGGCGTCGGGGCCGTAGACCGCCTCGAAGGGCAGTCCGGACTCCGTCTGCGCCACCGGACTACTCCGCGTCGCTGCGGACGCGGATCTTGTCACCCAGCCAGCGGATCGGGTCGTACTTGCGGTCCGCCACACGCTCCTTCATCGGGATGAGCGCGTTGTCGGTGATGTGGATGTGCTCGGGGCAGACCTCGGTGCAGCACTTGGTGATGTTGCAGTAGCCCAGTCCGAGCTCCTCCTGCGCCATCTTCTGCCGGTCGAGGGTGTCCAGCGGGTGCATGTCGAGCTCGGCAACGCGCATGAGCACACGGGGGCCGGCGAAGTACTTCTTGTTCTCCTGGTGGTCGCGCACCGCGTGACAGGTGTTCTGGCACAGGAAGCATTCGATGCACTTGCGGAACTCCTGCGAGCGCTGCACGTCGACCTGAGCCATGCGGTAGTCGCCGGGCTTGAGGCCCTTGGGCGGCTGGAACGCGGGAACCTCGCGGGCCTTGGCGTAGTTGAACGACACGTCGGTGACGAGATCGCGGATGACCGGGAATGCGCGCAGCGGGGTGACCGTGACGACCTCGGTCTCCTCGAACGTGTTCATGCGGGTGAGGCACATCAGGCGCGGGCGGCCGTTGACCTCGGCGCTGCACGAGCCGCACTTGCCGGCCTTGCAGTTCCAGCGGATCGCCAGGTCGTTGGCCTGGGTGGCCTGGATGCGGTGGAGGACGTCGAGGACGACCTCGCCCTCGTTGACCTCGACGTCGTAGTCGACGAGCGAGCCGGTGCCGTGGTCTCCGCGCCAGAGGCGGAACTTCGCCATGTAGCCCATGTCTATTCCTGTCCCTTGCCCAGGAGCACGAGCTCCTCGGGGGTCATGTACTTGCTGAGTTCCTTGGCGTCGAACAGAGCGGCGAGCTCGGCGGGGACGAGCGGCAGCGGCTGCTGCTGCACATCGATGCCGTCGGCCTCGATGCGGCTGACCAGATTGACCTGGCGCCACTGCGGATTCATGCCCGGGTAGTCGTCTCGGGTGTGACCACCGCGCGACTCCTGCCGGGTGAGGGCCGAGCGGGCCATCGCCTCGGAGACGAGCAGCTGCTTGGGCAGGTCGAGCGACAGGTGCCAGCCCGGGTTGTACTCGCGGGTGCCGGTGACCTTGACGTCGCGGCAGCGCAGCTTCAGATCGTCGATGACCTTCAGGGCCTGCTCGATCTCGTGCTGGGTGCGGATGATGCCGACGAGGTCGTTCATCGTCTGCTGGAGCTCGGACTGCAGCTCGTACGGGTTCTCGCCGGTCTCGCGGGAGAACGGCGCCAGGGCACGCTCGATGCTCGCCGAGACCGCGGCCTCGTCCGGAGCGATGACGGACGCGCCACCGACGTAGTCGGCCGCTGCATCGCCGGCACGCTTGCCGAAGACCAGGAGATCTGACAGCGAGTTGCCGCCCAGGCGGTTGGAGCCGTGCAGCCCGCCACCGACCTCACCGGCCGCGTACAGACCGCGCACGCCGACAACCGCCTGCGAGTCGGGGTCGACCTCGACGCCGCCCATGACGTAGTGGCACGTCGGGCCGACCTCCATCGGCTCCTCGGTGATGTCGACGTCGGCGAGCTCCTTGAACTGGTGCCACATCGACGGAAGCTTGGCCTTGATGACATCGGCCGGGAGGCGCTTGGACACGTCGAGGAACACGCCGCCGTGCGGAGATCCGCGACCGGCCTTCACCTCGGAGTTGATCGCGCGGGCGACCTCGTCACGCGGGAGCAGCTCCGGCGGGCGCTTGTTGTTGTCCGGGTCGGTGTACCAGCGGTCCGCCTCCTCCTCGGTGGTGGCGTACTTGTCGCGGAACACATCGGGGATGTAGTCGAACATGAAGCGACGGCCCTCGGAGTTGGTGAGGACGCCGCCGTCACCGCGCACCGACTCGGTGACGAGCAGGCCGCGCACCGACGGGGGCCACACCATGCCCGTGGGATGGAACTGGACGAACTCCATGTTGATGCAGGCGCCGCCGGCCATCATCGCCATGGCGTGGCCGTCACCGGTGTACTCCCAGGAGTTCGAGGTGACCTTGAACGACTTGCCGATGCCGCCGGTGGCGAGTACCACGGCCTTGGCCTGGAACAGGATGAACTGACCGCTCGGGCGCCAGTAGGCGAGCACACCGGAGATCCGGCGGTCGTCGCCCTCACCACTGAGGAACAGGTCGGTGGCCGAGCACTCGGCGAAGACGCGCACGCGCGCCTCGTAGTCGCCGTACTCCTTCTTGTCCTCCTGCTGCAGGGCGACGATGCGCTGCTGCAGTGTGCGGATCATCTCCAGGCCGGTGCGGTCGCCCACGTGGGCCAGGCGGGGGTACTCGTGGCCGCCGAAGTTGCGCTGGCTGATCTTGCCGTCCTTGGTGCGATCGAACAGGGCACCCCAGGACTCCAGCTCCCACACGCGCTCCGGCGCCTCCTTGGCGTGGAGCTCGGCCATGCGGTAGTGGTTGAGGAACTTGCCACCGCGCATGGTGTCGCAGAAGTGCACCTTCCAGCCGTCATTGGGATTGACGTTGGCCATCGACGCGGCGATGCCGCCCTCGGCCATGACGGTGTGGGCCTTGCCGAACAGCGACTTGCTGAGGATGGCGACGGACTTGCCGGCCTCGCGGGCCGCGATCGCCGCGCGCAGGCCGGCGCCGCCGGCACCGATGACGACGACGTCGAAGGAGTAGCGCTCCATGTCGGACATGTGACCCGTCCTAGAAGTGGAAGAGGTAGACGTTGCTGATGGCACCGACGGCAACCTCGCGGACGTAGAAGTCCGTGAGGGCGACGACGATGAGGGAGATCCACGCGTAGCGCATGTGGTTGTTGTTGAGCTTGGAGACGAAGGTCCACATCTTGTAGCGCGCCGGGTGCTGGGAGAAGTGCTTCAGGCGGCCGCCCACCGCATGACGGCAGGAGTGGCACGACAGCGAGTACAGCCACAGCGTGGTCGCGTTGAGCAGGAGGACCAGCGTGCCGATGCTCAGGCCGCCCCACGTGCCGTCGGCGTTCTTGAAGGCGACGATGGCGTCGTAGGTGAGGATGACGTTGAAGACCAGGCCCGCGTAGAAGAAGTAGCGGTGGCTGTTCTGGATGATGAGCGGGAAGCGCGTCTCGCCGGTGTACTTCTTGTGCGGCTCGGCCACAGCGCATGCCGGCGGCGACAGCCAGAACGAGCGGTAGTACGCCTTGCGGTAGTAGTAGCAGGTCATGCGGAAGCCCAGCGGGAAGATCAGGATGATCAGCGCCGGCGAGATCGCCCACCAGTTGCCGAACGGGGTCCAGCCGAACAGCGTGGCCTGGGGTGGACACGAGGTCGCCAGGCACGGGGAGTACAGCGGCGAGATGAGCGGCTCGCTGAAGTAGTAGGCGTTCTCGAACGCGCGCCAGGTGGCGTAGACGACGAACGCGGCCAGGACGATGAACGTCACGAGGGGCTGCAGCCACCACCGATCGGTCCGCAGGGTCTTGACGCCGATCTGGGCCGGGGTGCCGGACGGGATGCCGGGGACGGTGGGCGCACTCACAGGCGGAGCCTTTCGCGGGCGGTGGATAACGGCCGAAATCTAGTCCCCTCCCAGGGGCGCTCCACGCCGTGCCGCCTCCTGAGAGACGGGGATCACAGGCCCTGAACGCGGTTGCAGGGACGGCTGAGGGTCCTGGGGCCGGCGTCGGGTCGTCCGGCCGGACCGCCGGAGGTCGACCTAGAGGTCGACCGCGTAGTACTGGGTCTGCAGGAACTCGTGGATCCCGGCGAACCCGCCCTCGCGGCCGAGCCCGGACTCCTTCATTCCGCCGAACGGCGCGGCCGGGTCGGAGGCCACACCCCGGTTCACCGCAACCATCCCGGACTCCATGCGTCGGGCCACGCGAATGCCCTCCCCCGCGTCCTTGGCGTAGACGTAGGAGATCAGGCCGTACTCGGTGTCGTTGGCCTGGGCGATCGCCTGCTCGGTGGACTCCACCACGACGATCGGCGCGACCGGCCCGAAGATCTCGTTGCGGGTGAGGGTGGATCCGTGGGCAATGCCGGTGACCACGCGCGGGGCGATGAACGCGCCCGTCGAGGGGGCCTGCGCGAGGGTGACGACGTCGCCGCCCTCCCCCTGTGCCTCGTCGATGAGCTCCAGGATCTTGTCGCGCTCCTTGACCGAGACCATCGCGCCCAGGTCGTTGCCCTGGTCGATACCGGGACCGACCTTCAGGGCCGCCAGGGCGGCACTGAACTCGCGGGTGAACGCGTCGGCAAGTGACTCATGGACGTAGAACCGGTTGGCGGCCGTGCAGGCCGCGCCGCCGTTGCGCATCTTGGCGATCATCGCGCCGGCGACGGCCTTGCTCACGTCGGCCCCCTCGAGCACGAGGAAGGGAGCGTTGCCACCTAGCTCCATCGACGACGGCAGCACCCGCTGCGCCGTCTGGCCCAGGAGCATCTTGCCCACGTAGGTGGAGCCGGTGAACGAAAGCGTGGCCACGCGCGGGTCGGCGAGGATCGCCGACGAGACATCACCCGTGCGGGTCGTCGTGATGATGTTGACGACACCCGCGGGCGCACCCGCGCGCTGGAGCACCTCGCCAATCCACAGCGCGGTCAGCGGAGTCTCGCCCGCGGGCTTCAGAATCGTGGTGCAGCCGGCCGCGAGCGCCGGGGCGAGTTTGCGGGTGGCCATGGCGGCGGGGAAGTTCCACGGGGTGATGAGGTACGAGACGCCCATCGGTCGGTGGTCGACGACGATCGTCTTGTCGCCCGCGGGCGCGGTGCGGAAGTCGCCCTGAATCCGGCAGGCCTCCTCGGAGAACCAGCGGAAGAACTCCGCGGCGTACGACGCCTCAGCCATGGCATCGCGCCAGGCCTTGCCGTTCTCCAGCGAGATGATCCGCGCGCACGTCTCGAGCTCGGCCGTCATGATCTCGAAGGCGCGACGCAGCACCTCGGCGCGCTGACGGGGCGCGGTGTCGCCCCACGTGGCCTGTGCGGCGTGGGCCGCGTCGACGGCGGCGATGCCCTCGGCCACGCCGGCGTTGCCGATCTCCGCCAGCACGTCCAGTGACGCCGGGTCGGTGACGGGCAGCGCGGACTCGGTGCGGTGCCATTCACCCGCGATGAGCAGGCCGGTCGGGACGGAGCCAAGGGAGGTCGCGGTCATGGCGTGAGCGTAGGACAGGGGCTCAGGTCGCCGGACGTACAGTGGTCGACATGTCCCCCGCCCGCGGATCCCTGCGCTCGCGCATGGGTACCGGGGCGCGCAGGGGTTCCCGAGCCACGCGGACCACCGGGGCGCTCGGCGCCATGGTCCTGGCCGGCGCCCTGCTCATGACCACCGGCGTCGCCCACGCGGCCGAGCCGATCGGCGGCGCCGATCTCGCGGGCACCGAGGTGGTCGTCCATCCCGGCGAGGGGGTGCCTGCGCTGCCCGACGTGAAGGCCGAGACCTGGCTGGTCGCCGACGCCACAACGGGCGAGGTGCTGGCGGCCAAGGGCGCGCACGTGCGCCGCGCACCGGCCAGCACCCTGAAGACCCTGCTCGCCCTCACCGTGATGCCGCAGGTCTCCCCCGACCGCACCATCACGGTGGGACCCAAGGTCACCAACGTCGGAGGCACTCGCGTCGGACTGGCCCGCGGCCATACGTACACGCTTGACCAGCTCTGGTACGCGGTCTTCCTGCCCAGCGCCAACGATGCGGCAGTCGCCGTGGCCAAGATCAACGGCGGGCTGGCCCACACCGTCGACCAGATGAATCAGACCGCCGCGCAGCTGCAGGCGCACGACACCGTGGCCAAGACCCCGAATGGTCTGGACGCCCCCGGCCAGGTCTCCAGCGCCTACGACCTGGCTCTCATCGCTCGCGCCGGCATGAGTCGATCCGACTTTGCGAAGTACGCGGGGACGGCCCGCACGTCATTTCCGGACTCCACGGGCACCGGTGAGCACACCATCACCACCACCAATCGACTGCTGCTGCACGGTTGGCCGGGCATGCTCGGGGTGAAGACCGGGTTCACCACCCATGCCGGACGCACCTACGTGGGCATGGCCCGCCGCGGTGACAGGACCGTGCTCGTCACCCTCATGGGCATCCACGAGCCGAGTGCGGACGCGGCCCGCAAGCTGCTGTCATGGGGGTTCGCGGCCGACGGCAAGGTGACCCCGGTCGGCACACTCGTGCAGCCCGGTGCGCCGGTGCCCGGCGGTGCGGAGCAGGTCTCGCGCTAGGACGCACCATCGCTACGCGGCTCTAGCCGCGCAGCGGCACGAACCCGACGGCCTCGTAGACCGATGCGAGAGTCTCCTGCGCGGTCGCCCGAGCCTTATGCGCACCGATCCCCATGAGTCGGTCGAGCTCGGGCAGATCGCCCATGAGCTCGCGCACCCGCTCGCGGATCGGGCGCACGAATTCCACCACCAGATCAGCCGTGGTGCCCTTGAGGTCGCCGTATCCCTTGCCGGCGAAACCGTCGACGATCGTCTGCATCGGCTGGCCGGTGAGCGCCTGCTGAATCGACAGCAGGTTGGAGACGCCGGGCTTGCGCTCGGGGTCGAACACGATGTCGCGGTCGGAGTCGGTGACGGCCGAGCGGATCTTCTTGGCCAGCACAGTGTCGTCGTCGAGCAGGAAGGCGCAGCCGGCCGGGCTGGACTTGCTCATCTTGGCCGTGGGGTCCTGCAGATCGACGATCTTGGCGGTCTCCTTGACGATGAGCGCCTCGGGCACGGTGAGGGTGTCGCCGAAGGTGGTGTTGAAGCGCTGCGCGAGGTCGCGGGTGAGCTCCAGGTGCTGGCGCTGGTCCTCGCCGACCGGCACGTGGTTGGCGCGGTAGATGAGGATGTCGGCAGCCTGCAGGATCGGGTAGGTGAACAGGCCCACCGTGGCCCGGTCCGCGCCGCCCTTCTGGCTCTTGTCCTTGAACTGGGTCATGCGGCTGGCCTCGCCGAATCCGGTCTGGCATTCGAGCACCCAGGCCAGCTGGCTGTGCTCGGGCACCTGGCTCTGGACGAACACGGTGCAGCGCTGCGGGTCGAGCCCGACGGCCAGGAGCTGGGCAAACGAGACATACGTGCGCTGACGCAGCAGCGCCGGGTCATGGTCGACGGTGATGGCGTGCTGGTCGACGACGCAGTAGTAGGCGTCATGGTCGTCCTGCATGCGCACCCAGTTGGCCAGCGCGCCCAGATAGTTGCCAATGTGGAAGGCATCAGCCGTGGGCTGGATCCCGGACAGGACGCGCGAGGTCATGGCGTCATTGTGTCGGATGGGCGTTCGGCACCGAATCGCCGACCGGGACTGCAGGAGTGCCGTCCGACGAAGCGGAGACCTCGCCCGTGACCGGCGTCACCGACAGGCGCGCGATGCGACGGCCGTCAAGGTCCAGGACCCGGAAGACGTGACCCTGCGCCTCGACCTCATCCCCCACCGCCGGCACGCGACCCAGCTGTGCAACCAGGAATCCCGCCACGGTCTCGTAGGGGCCCTCCGGAAGGGCGACGCCCGCGATCTCCTCGAAGTCGTCGAGGTTGACCAACCCATCGATGAGGAGTTCACCGGACGCGCCCGCGACCCCGTCCACGCGCACGACGTCGAACTCGTCGCTGATATCTCCGATGAGCTCCTCGACGAGGTCCTCCAGCGTGACGATGCCGTCGGTGCCGCCGTACTCGTCCATGACGATCGCAAGGTGCTGGCGCGCCCGCCGCATCTCGGCCAGCGTGACGAGCACGCCCTTGGTGCCCGGGAACGACGGCACCGCACGGGCCAGGGCTCCTACCCGACGCGTGCGGTCGGCCTGCGTGAACAGGTCGCGCACGTGGACGAAGCCCACCACGTCGTCGGCGGAGTCGCGGGTGACCGGGTAGCGGCTGTGCGGCCGCTCGGCCAGGTGCGCGATCGCATCACCAACGGTCATCGTCGCGGAGAGGAAGTCAACCTCGGTGCGCGGCACCATCACCTCGCTCAGTTCGCGATCGCCCGCGGCGAACACGTCGCCGATGAGGGTGCGCTCCTCCTGGCTGAGGTCCTCGTGGACGGCGACGAGGTGGATGAGCTCCTCCTCGCTCATCGCCTCACGGCCCGCCTTGGGATCCAGTCCGATGAGCCGCACGACCACATCGGTCGACCACGACAGGGCCGCGATCACCGGGCGCAGCAGCCGGGCGATGAAGTCCAGTGGTCCGGCTGCGATCAGGGCCACCGCCTCGGTGCGCTGGAGCGCCAGGCGCTTGGGCACGAGTTCGCCGAAGACCAGAGAGACATACGCGATCACCGAGGTGACGACGAGCAGGACGATGACTTCGGCCGCTCCCGTGGCGATCCCCCAGCCCTCCAGGACCGGTACGAGGTGCGGGGCGATCTGCGCCTCGCCGAAGGCCGCCGAGATGAAGCCGGCGAGCGTCACGCCGATTTGGCCGGCGGCCAGGAACCGGTTGGGGTGCCGGGTGAGCGAGGCGAGGATTCGGCCGCGACGCCCGGCCTCGTGCTCCAGGCGGACGATCTGACTCTCGCGCAGGGAGGCGATGGCG
>CAYFLO010000003.1:0-2004 GCA_964343995.1 uncultured Bifidobacteriaceae bacterium | reverse complement strand
GCTGACCCTAGCGGTCCATCGGTGTCGCACCCAGGTGCGCAGCGTCGTCGCCACCCGTTGACTTGCGCGCACCACTCGTGCGCGCGCCACGGTGCCGGGTGAGCACGACGGTGGAGGCGAGTGCGAGCAGCGTCCCCGCCGCGATGGCGATCGCCATCGCGACCGAGGGACGATCGGGGGTAAGACCGACGAACGGGGTGACGATGATCCCGCCGGCGAACATGAACGCCCCCAGGATCGCCGACGCCGCGCCCGTGGCGGATGAGCGCTGCACTCCCAGCACCATGGCGTTGGGCGTGATCATCCCGCGCGTGGCGACAACGATGAACAGCATCGGCAGGATGGCGGCGAGCCCCCACCCCGTTCCCAGAACGGCGAAAACGAGCACGCCAGCCGCCAGGGTCGCCGCCGCCAGTGCTGCGACGAGCAGGTGCCGCGGGGCGCGCGTGCGCACGAGCCGGGCATTGAGGAATCCCAGCGACAGCAGACCGACGGAGTTGACCGCGAAGACGATCGCGTAGCCACGCGCACTCAGGCCGAACTGCTCCTCCAGCACGAACGACCCGGCGGCAAGGTAGGCGAACATGGCGCTGTAGGCGAAGATCACGGTGAGCGCGTAGCCCAGGAACACCCGATCGCCGATGAGCCGGGTGAACGTGATGCCGATGTCGCGCAGCCCGCCGGTGTGACGGTCGCCCGGAGCCAGTGTCTCCGGGACGAGCAGCGCAACGGCGACCAGGAGCACTGCTGCCACCACACCCATGAGGATGAACATCGACCGCCAGCTGCCCGTCCACATGAGCAGCTGCGCCCCGAGCACCGGGGCGACGATCGGCCCGACGGCCGACAACGTGATGAACAGCGAGAACAGCCGCGCGGCCGCGGCACCCTTGGCCACGTCGGCACCGATGGCCCGGGCGATGGCGATGCACGCGCCCGAGCCGATGCCCTGGAGCAGTCGGTCGACGGTGAGAAAGCCGATCGACGGTGCCCACGCCGCGGCCAGCGACGTCGCCAGGGTGAGGGCCAGGCTGCCCAGCAGAATCCCGCGCCGTCCGCGCTGGTCGGTGAGGGGCGAGAGCACGAGCTGGCCGACGACCAGGCCGATGACATTAAGGGTGAGGGTGAGCTGCACCTGGCCCTGAGTGGCGCCGAAGTGCCGGGCGATCTCGGGGAAGGCCGGCAGGTAGACGTCCATCGCCACGGGCCCCAGGCCGGTGAGCCCGGCGAGGATGAGGACCAGAGCGAACATCCGCCCCCGGGACAGCGATCCCGGGGGCGGAGTGGTCATGCCGAATGCCGAAGCGATGCGCGTCAGGCCTTCATCGCCTTCTGCAGGTTCTCGTCGATGGCGCCCAGGAAGTCCTGGGTGGTGAGCCACGGAGCGTCGTCGCTGATGAGCAGTGCGAGGTCCTTGGTCATCTTGCCCTCTTCGACCGTCTCGATGCAGACGCGCTCCAGGGTGCGCGCGAACTCCGACACTGCCGGGGTGCCGTCGAGCTTGCCGCGATGCTCCAGGCCCCGGGTCCACGCGAAGATCGACGCGATCGGGTTGGTGGAGGTGGGCTTGCCCTGCTGGTGCTGGCGGTAGTGGCGCGTGACCGTGCCATGCGCGGCCTCGGCCTCGACCGTGCGGCCGTCCGGGGTGAGCAGCACCGACGTCATCAGGCCCAGTGAACCGAAGCCCTGAGCGACCGTGTCGGACTGCACGTCACCGTCGTAGTTCTTGCACGCCCAGACGTAGCCGCCCTCCCACTTCAGGGCCGCGGCAACCATGTCGTCGATGAGCCGATGCTCGTAGGTGATCCCGGCCTTCTCGAAGTCGGCCTTGAACTCCTTGTCGTACACCTCGGCGAAGATGTCCTTGAACTGGCCGTCGTAGGCCTTCAGGATCGTGTTCTTCGTCGACAGGTAGACCGGGTAGTTGCGGTTGAGGCCATAGCGCATCGACGCGCGTGCGAAGTCGCGGATCGAGTCGTCGAGGTTGTACATGCCCATCGCGAC
>CAYFLO010000002.1:15810-27770 GCA_964343995.1 uncultured Bifidobacteriaceae bacterium | reverse complement strand
GCTCATGCCCGCGAGGCTATCGCTAGGGTCGCGCGCATGGAGCGCGTGCACGACGTCGTGGTGCTCGGCAGCGGCGCCGCCGGCCTGGTCGCCGCACTCGCAGCCGCCGACGACGGCGCTGACGTCGCCCTGTTCGAGAAGGCCGACCTCGTCGGGGGCACCACCGCCATCTCCGGTGGCGTCGCGTGGGTGCCGCTCAACCCGCATCAGGAGCCCGGCTCGGACTCCCGTGAGGACGCACTGGCCTACCTCGCCTCGCTGTCGCTGGGCCGCATGGACCCGGTGCTTGCCGCCACCTTCGTCGACAACGGCGGCGACACCATCGCGTGGCTGGAGCAGGCCACCGACCTGGAGTTCAGCGTCGTACCGAAGTACCCCGACTACCACCCCGAGCATCCCGGTGGACGCCCCGACGGCGGGCGCTCCCTGGACCCCGGCCTGTTCAGCTTCCGTCGCTTGGGCCCGTGGGCCGACAAGGTGTCGCGCAGCCGGCGCAGCGCGCACCTGCGCATCACCGACACGACCCTGGGCGGCGGAACCGGCTTCCTGGACGAGGCCACACTCGCGCACCGCCAGGAGCACGACCTGCGCGGCTGCGGCAACGCCCTCATCGGCCCGCTTCTGGCCGCACTTCTGGAGCGCGGTGTCGAGCCGGTCCTCGGTGCGCGCGCCACCGACCTGCTGGTCGAGGACGGACGCGTCATCGGAGTGCGCCTGGCGATGCGTCAGCCCGACGGCAGCGAGCGCGAGGAGGTCGTACGCGCGCGACGCGGCGTCGTTTTGGCCACCGGCGGATTCGAGTGGAATCCCGACCTCGTCACCGAGTTCCTGCGCGGCCCCATGACCTCACCGGCGTCGGTGCCGGACAACACCGGCGACGGCCTGCTCATGGCGATGCGCGTGGGCGCGCGTCTGGGCAACATGGGCCAGGCCTGGTGGGTGCCCACCGTCGAGGTGCCCGGCGATGTGGCCTTCGGCCGCACGCGCGCGACCCTGCTCAACCGCGAGCGCACCCTGCCCGGATCGATCATGGTCGACGCGTCCGGCCACCGGTTCACCAACGAGGCGAGCAACTACAACGCGCTGGGCGGGGCCTTCCACCAGATGGACCCGGTGTCGTTCGGCTACCCGCACCTGCCCGCCTGGTTGGTGTTCGACGGACGCCACGCGCGTCGCTACGGCTCGTTCGGCACGCCCGCCGGCCAGCCGGTGGCCGACTGGATCCCGCGTGCCGACACTCCCCGCGCCCTCGCCGAGCTCGTCGGCATCGACCCCGTCGGTCTGGAGTCGACCCTCGCGCGCTGGAACGCGATGGTGGCGGCCGGTCACGACGACGACTTCGGCCGCGGCGACAGCGCGTACGACCGCTGGAGCGGCGACGGCGAGCACCGGTTCTCCCACGCGTCCACGCTCGGCACCATTGACGAGGCGCCGTTCTACGCCGTGCCGGTGCACTCCGGCACCCTGGGCACCAGCGGCGGCCCTCGCACCGATGCCGAGGGTCGCGTGCTCGACACTCGACTGGAGCCGATCCCCGGGCTGTTCGCCGCGGGCAACGTCGCCGCCGCTCCGACAGCGATGGCCTACGGCGGTGCCGGCGGCACGATCGGCCCGATCCTGGTGTTCGGCCGACTCGCCGGTCGCGCTGCTGCCAAGGGCTGATCGCCCCCACACCTGCAGGGCTATTCGCCGAGTGCCCGCCCGTCGCGCGGGCGGTCGGCGTCGCCGGTGCGGAAGTTGCTCATGTCTCCGGCCATCGGCACGTGGTCAACGGTGGTCGTAGCCTCGTGCACGCAGGTGCGGTGGCTGATCCGCCACTGGCCGTCGCGTCGCTCGTAGTGGTCCAGGTAGCGCCCCAGCCACACGCTGATCGGGCCGTCGTCGCGCGGCACGAGGTAGGTGACGTTGTAGAGCTCGCCGCGTGCATGATCGTCGTCGTCGAACTCGATGGCGTGGTTGTAGACGCAGTGCATCGTGCTCGCCCAGCGGTCGTGGGTGCCCACGACCCGGTCGGCGAACTCATGGCCGTTGCCCACGAACCGGCCGTGATCGTCCGTGGCATCCGGCCAGTACGCACTTTTCATGAGATCGGCGTCGAGGCGGTCGACCCCGCGGGCGTAGCGCAGGGTGGCGTCTCGGATCTCCTCGCGCGAGGCAAGTCGATCGAGTGCGCGCGGGTCACGCATGGGAATCACCACCGGAGGCGAGCGGCGGCGGGAACACCCCGGCGTTGGCGGTGATGCCGCCGTCGACCATGAGCACCGCACCGGTGATGAAGCTCGCCGCGGGCGAGGCCAGGAAGCAGATCGCCTGCGCCTGCTCGGCGGGAGTGCCCAGGCGCTGCAGCGGGATATTGCGGGTGAGCTCGGCGATGTGCTCAGGTGTCACGCGACCACCCTGAAAGATGCCAGTGCGGGTGGGCCCGGGAGCCACGACATTGACGCGCACGCCGCGCACCGCCCAGTCCAGTGCGGCCGCGCGTGCCAGGTTGATCGCTGCGGCCTTCGACGCGTTGTAGGCGAACCGCATCGGGTCGCCGCCCACGCCCGACGTCGACGCCACGATGACGATGCCGCCGCCCCCGGCCGCCTCCACGAGCGGGGCGAGAGTGCGGATGCCGAGCATGACGCCGCGGGCGTTGACGGCCATCGTGCGGTCGTAGACCTCGACGGCATCATCGGCCTCCCAGATGCTGCGCTGGGCGATTCCGGCGTTGAGCACGACAGCGACCAGAGGGGCCGACAGCCCCTGCACCGCAGCGACGACGGGGGCGTAGTCAAGGCTCACATCGGCCACGACCGGCACCGCATGAGCATCGGCACGGGCCCACTCCAGGGCTGACTCATCACGGTCAACCGCGACGACCTCGTGCCCCTGCTCGATGAGCAGCCGCGCCGTGGCCTCGCCGATACCGGCACCGGCACCTGTGACGACCGCGACGGGGCGCACCGACGTCATCGCACCTCGAACATGGCGTAGACGATGTCGTCACCCTCGGTGCGACCCTGACCGATCGCCTGCACACCGTTGAGCCACGCATAGCGCTCGTCGTCGGTCTCGAAGGTGGGGGCGACGGTGTAGGTACCGCGCGCACGATCGCAGCGGCCCTGGTACGTCACATAGACCAGGGCTCCATCATCGGTACGCACGACCTGACGCACCTCCAGGAGCATGAGCGTGCCGTCGCGCGAGGGGATGGCCCAGTCACCACCGGGGGCGACGATGTCGCCGGCGAACCGCTCGCCCTCCCAGCGGCCGTGAGAGATGCCGCCGATCACCCGACGGTGGAAGGCGGTCTCGCCCAGGCGGTGGATGTCGCCACGGGTGACGCGCACCGTGGCCAGGGGAACCAGGTCGAAGGGCGGAGTCGACGACACAGGGGTGCTCACGGGCGCCACGGTAGTCCGATGGCGTCGCTGGGTGCAGGCGTCAGGCGATCCACTGCTCCAGCACGGTGTGGAAGTGCCGGATCTTCGTCTCCTGGTACTCCGCGAACGTGACCTCATCGATCGACCCCGACTCCAGGCCCTGCTGCTGGAACGGAAGGTTGGCGTCGTCCTGGTTGAACACGCGTGTGAGCAGGCCGAGCTCGGGGGCGAGGGTCCAGTCGTCGTCCGGCCCCAGAAGGTGCAGGGGTGCACCGTGCGGTGGTGTGTCGCCTTCGAAGGGCGACAGGATCATGCACTCGAAGATCGACATGTCATGTCGATTGCCGTAGGGCCGGAAGCGGTAGCACGTGCGGTTGAAACTCCCCCAGGGGTGCAGGTTGGGGAAAAGCGAGTACGGCATCGAGTCGCACATCTCCGCGTCGGACAGCATCATCGCGTGCTGCTCCCCGATCTCCCCGGCCAGGTGGGCGCGACGGTTGTCGGACATGAACAGTCGCGCCGTGCTTCCGTCGGGCACCACAGAGACCGGATCCTGGTCGAGACCGCGGTCGGTCAGGGCGTCCCACATCTCCTGCTCGGTCGGCTGCCATTTCAGGTGGGGACTCGGCACCCCGTTCGGGGTGAGCGTGCGCGAGAAGGTGCCCCACGCGTCGTACTTGCTCACCGTGTCACCGAGGGCCGGAAGCAGTTGCGGGTGCGTGGCCACCACGTGCCACGACTCCATGAACGCTTCCTGGGCAAGTTTCCAGTTGCACCGCAGAACCTTGCCCACATGGACCTGCTTGTAGCGACGGTCCAGCGGCCAGGCAGCGAAGTGCTCAGGCAGGGTGCCCAGGTGCTTCGCGAGCGGTGGGGCGTCCATGTCGAGGTTGACGAAGACGAACCCGCCCCACGTGTCGACCTGCACAGGCTTCAGCGGCCACTCGCCGTTGACCTGCGGGAAGTCCCACGAGCACGGCAGGTGCTTCAGGGACCCATCGAGGTCCCACGTGATCCCATGGAAGGGGCAGGTGAAGGCGTCGGCACGCCCATCCGACTCCTTCAGCGTGCGTCCCCGGTGCAGGCACACATTGCGGTGCGCGCGGATGGAGCCGTCCTTCTGGCGAACCACGAGCACCGAGATGCCGGCGATGTCGTACTTCACGTACTCGCCGGGCTCCAGGATGTCCTCGACCCGGCAGGCCATCTGCCACACGTGCTTCCAGACCCGCTCGACCTCCAGGTCGTGGAATTCCTGCGTCGTGTAGCGGGTGACGGGCACGGTGAGGGCCTGTCCCTGCAGCGGCGATGTCCACCGGTACACGTCAGGAACCACGCGCGAGTCGGCGTCGAGCAGTGCGTGGTAACTGTCGATCTGGGCTGCCTGGCGCTCGTTGAGTCCCTGACCGGAGAGATCAGCCATGTCGTCGGAGGTCGGGCGGTCGGTGAGGGCGGTCATGACGCCTTCCCATTCCGGTGCGCCACCTGCTTGGCCGGGAAGTCCTTGGGGTTGCCGGCACTCCCCTGCGGAAGCTGCGGACCGGCGAGCCAGCCGCACAGGTGGATGTCGACGGTGAAGAGGTCACCCTCGACCCGATCCCCCTTGGCGGTGAAAACCCCACGCCTGTCACCTGAGGTGACCGACACCAGGCCGTCCGGCCGCACGTCGTAGATGGCACGGCTGAGCGGATGGATGCGCGTGCGCATGGGCGACCTCCCGAGTCTGCAGATCTGTAGTCCAAGTAAAGAAACTCGGCGGCCGGAGGCCTAGGGACCTTGGTCCCGGGGACTACTGACGGGCGCGGATCGACGAGGTCGTCGTGCGCACGCGGATCGGATCGGTGACGCCGTCCCAGGCCTCATGCGCCTCGCGGATCTCGCGGAAGAGCTGGGCGACCGCATCGTCCAGACCGTGGAGCTCGACGAAGAAACCGAGGGCGGAGCGGGTGTCGAGGTACGCCACCGGCACGTAGGAGTGCAGCGTGGAGGCCACCTCGAATCCGGCGTCGGTGAAGCGCGCCACCTCGCGCTCCATATCGGCCGCGGGCACCAGACAGGCCACGTGGTGGAAGCCCTCCTCGCCCGGACCGAACATGTCGCGGTAGATCGACGGCGCCTGCGGATCATCGGGCTGGATCAGCTGGATCTGGGCGGGGCCGCTCTGGCCGAAGGCATAGGAGAACGTGGCGTCGTCGCGCTGCCCGCGGTAGGTGTGCTCGCGACCCAGGTGGTTGCGGCTGACAAAGAACGGTCCGGCGCCCACCGTCTCGACCCAGTGCCGGATGCCCTCGTCAAGATCGGCGACGACGTAGGCGTACTGGACGATCGGGTAGCGGATGAGCGGCTCGCGCATGGCGAAGATCGCGTCGGCCTAGAGCTTGCCGGTGGCGAACCAGCGGTCGAACCGCTCGCGGTTGGCCTCGGCGACCGGCTCGAGCAGGAATCCGCCCGGGGACTGCACGTAGGTGAAGGAGCCGTAGCCCTCGTCCGGGGACTTCTGCGCAGCGACGAGGGTCCAGCCGCGCGACAGCAGGTCGTCGGTCAGACGTGGCACGTCGGCCCACACGCCGGAGTGATGCACGCCCTCGCGCACCCGCCAGTCCCACGGTGTGCCCTCGGGACCCTCGATGAGCTCCAGGCGCTGCGGGCCCTCCTTGGAGTAGGCGAACGCGAGCTCGACACTGCGCTGGCCCTGCTCCGGGGTCCACAGCGGCTGCTCGGGACGGCGCACGATGTCGGTCCAGGTGACACCCATCGACGCACCGAGTTCGGCGCAGCCGACCTCGATATCGCGCACGAGCACACCGACGTGGAACATTGCCTGGGCGTAGTCGAAGGACATGGCGCGACCGTAGCAGTCGGGGTCAGTGCAGCCGGAAGGTCGGCGACGTGCCCGGATCGTGCTGGCGGATGTCGATGATCGTGCCGATGCCGGCATCGCGGGCCGAGGTCAGGCCACTGGTGGAGTCCTCGTAGGCGACGCACTCCGCCGGTGTCAGGCCCAGGAGCTCGGC
Source organism: uncultured Bifidobacteriaceae bacterium (assembly GCA_964343995.1). Taxonomy (GTDB): domain Bacteria; phylum Actinomycetota; class Actinomycetes; order S36-B12; family S36-B12; genus JBAWXR01. The sequence continues at coordinate 21,388 of CAYFLO010000002.1, read as the reverse complement.
GGCGAGGATGTAGGCGTCCGGTGCCGGCTTGCCGGTGGCGACATCGTCGACGGTGACGACGTGGTCGAACAGTTCCAGGATGCCCACGGAGACCAGCGAGTCATGCACGGCCGAGCGCGGCCCACCGCTCACGACGGCCATGGGCAGGACGCCGCGGTACTGGCGGGCAATCTCCACGACGTGCTCCAGCGGCTCCAGCAGGTGCGTGGACTGCAGGAACAGCGCGATGCCCTCGTCGGCGATGGCGTACAGGAGGTCATCGTCGATCCCGGGAAAGGCCGCCAGGACGAAGGGCCGCACACTGTGACCGGCCCAGATGGCGAACCACTCGTCGGACATGTCGAAACCGTGACGGCCGAACACCTGCCGCCAGCACATCCGGTACAGGCTCTGGGTCTCCACCAGCGTGCCGTCGCAGTCGAAGAGCAGTGCGCGCGCATCAGTGGGCGGGACCAGGCCGGGCAGCATGCCGCCATCCCACCACATCGCTGCACCCTCCCCGCGCCGCGACGAACGGCCCTAGGGTCCGACCATGGACGTCGTCGACGAGGCCCTCGATCTCGATCGCGTCCTGGCCTGGCTTGACGGCGCAGGCATCCCGCTCGCGCCACCGGTGCAGGCGCGTCTCCTGGCCGGCGGACGGTCCAATCTCACCTTCGCGCTCGACTCCGCCGACAGCACGAGCGTGGTCGTGCGTCGGCCTCCCCTGGGTCATGTGCTGCCCAGCGCCCACGACATGGGCCGGGAGCACCGCATGCTCACCCGTCTGCACGCACGAGGCTTCGCGGTGCCCGCTCCAATTGCCCTGTGCGAGGACACCACGGTGATCGGGGCGCCGTTCCAGGTGATGGAGTTCGTTGCCGGTGACGTCGTGGCCACGCGCGAGCAGGCAGACGCGCTCGGCCCCGAAATCGCCGAGCGCGTGTGCGACAGCCTGGTGACCACCCTGGCAACCCTGCACGCGGTGCCGGTCACCGCCGACGAGACCGAGCGGGCGCACGGCTACCTGGCCCGCCAGGTGGAGCGCTGGCGCTCCCAGTGGTCCCTCACCCAGGTCGAGCCGCTCGCCGATGTCGACGCTCTCGCCGACGGCGTAGCTGAACGCATCGCCGCACTGCCCCCCGGGCGCGCCGGCATCGTCCACGGTGACTACCGCATCGACAACGTCATCCTGGATTCCCTCGACCACCGCGTACGCGCCGTCGTCGACTGGGAGATGGCCACCATCGGCGATCCCGTCGCCGATCTGGGCATCGCGCTCGTCTACTGGACGCAGGGCGACGACGCCCTGCGCGCGCAGGTGCCGGTGAGCCCAGGGGTCACGAGTGCAGCCGGGTTCTGGAGTCGCGCGCAGGTGTGGGACGCCTATCGCGCCCAGGTCGACGATCCCACCCTCGACTCACGCATCGATGCCGCGACCGCGCTGGCCTGCTTCAAACTCGCCGTGATCATGGAGTCGATCCGCATGCGTGCCCGTCGCGGCGAGCAGCGCGGTGTGGCTGCCGGTGAGGCCGGGATCGAGGAGGCCACCGCGGCCCTGGCCGCCCTGGGCCTGGCGGTCCTGCGGCACGGGGCGATCGAGGGCCTGCGCCGCTAGCAGCCACTACACCGGCGGGGACTCCACCAGGGCGTCGGACGGTCCCGGTGTCCCCGCCCGGATGACCATGACCACGCCGACGAGCATGAGCGCCATGGCCGGCAGCAGCGACAGCGGCGGAATCTGGCGCAGGGCGACCGCGGCGATGATCGTCGCGCCCGGCGCCTCGAACAGGATCGCGGTCGACACCACCGTCGCCGAGGTCGTGCGCAGCACTTTACTGATGACCGTGTGGCCGAGCAGCTGCGCCCCGACCGTGAGGCCGACGATGAGCAGCCAGTCCTGCCACGACCAGCCACCGAGGTCCTGGCGGCCGACGAGACAGAGCACGAGCAGCAGTGCGGCAGCAGCGGCGTAGAGCACCGCGGTCATCGTCGGCAGTGCCACGGTGCGCCGGGCAACCTCACCCACGGACACGTACGCCGCAGCGAACAGGGCGCCGATGAGCGCGAGCAGGTCGCCGATGAGGTGCCGGGTGTCGAACGACGCGTCGACGCCGGTGACGACGACGACACCCACCAGGGCGATGGCGATGCCGAACCACGCCAGGCGCGGGATGTGCTGTCCGCGCGCCCGGGCGATGAGCGCCGCCCACACCGGCTGCGAGGCCACCAGGGCCGTCGATGCGGCCACCGAGGTGAAGCGCAGTGACGGCACCCACGTGGCGAAGTGGGCGCCCAGGAGCAGCCCCGCACCGACGATGAGCATCCACTCCCGGCGGGTGAGCGACATCAGATCGCTGCGGGTGCGCGCCAGGACGAACGTCCATGTGGCCCCTGATCCCAGGGTGCAGCGCCAGAACGCGATGGCCAGGGCCGGGGCCGTGCACGCCGCGATCATCGGCCCCGATGCGCTGATGGCCACCAGGGCGAAGCCGAGCCAGACGAGGTCAGCCGCAGGAGGACGCGCAAGCACGTGCGCGCCGGGGGCGCTGGCCTCATGGGCGCTCATGCGGTGCGCTCCCGGGGGTCGGAGACGGGGGTAGCCTTCGGTCGTGACGATGGGATCGGCGACGCGCGTGTTCCTCGCTCACCTGCGCGGCGTGGGCGTTTTTGACCCCAACGGCGACCAGGTGGGCAAGGTTCGCGATGCCGTCGTCATCCTTCGACTCGAGCCCAACCCGCCCATCCTCACCGGACTGGTGGTGGAGGTCCAGCACCGTCGCCGGATCTTCGTGCCCATGGGGCGCGTCACCGATATCGCCGGGGGCCAGGTGCTCGTCACGGGCACGCTCAACCTGCGCCGGTTCGAGAAGCGCGAGAACGAGACCCTCGTGGCCGCGGAACTGCTGGATCGCCAGGTGACGCTGCTCGACACCGGTGAGACCGTCACTGTGCTGGACCTCGCGGTCGAGCGCACCCGCTCACTGGACTGGCTGGTGACCCAGGTCTACGTGCGTCGCCGCGGTACCGGCCTGCGTCGTCGAGGAGAGTCCCTCGTCGTCGACTGGGCCGACGTCACCGGCCTGTCGATCGCGCCGGCTGAGCAGTCCGCCGAAACATTCCTGGCCGACCTCGACACCGTGCGTCCCGCTGACCTCGCATCACTCATCGCCACGTTGCCGCCCAAGCGTCAGCTCGAGGTCGCGCGCAGCCTGGAGGACGAGCAGCTCGCCGACGTTCTCGAGGAGCTGTCCGACGACGACCGCCTGGCGATCGTCGCGCTCATGGAGTCCGACCGCGTCGTCGACGTGCTGGAGGAGATGGACGCCGACGACGCCGCCGACCTCCTGGGCGAGTTGCCGCCGGAGCGGCAGTCCGAGCTGCTCGCGCAGATGGAGCCGGAGGATGCCGACGACATCCGCCGCCTGCTCACCTACGACGACTTCTCCGCCGGCGGCCTGATGAATCCCAACCCGATCATCCTTCCGCCGGATGCCACCGTGGCCGATGCCCTTGCCCGGGTGCGCCAGCCGGAGCTCTCCCCCGCCCTGGCCTCCCAGGTCTATGTCGTGCGCCCGCCCACCGAGACCCCCAGCGGCCGCTACCTGGGCGTGTGCCACGTGCAGCGGCTGCTGCGCGAGCCTCCGGGCACGCTGGTGTCGGCGATCCTCGACAGCACCTTGGAGCCGGTAGGCCCCGAGGCCTCTCTGGCGATCGTCACGCGCACATTCGCGGCCTACAACCTGGTCGCGCTGCCCGTGGTCGACGAGGCCCGTCGACTCCTGGGCGCTGTCACCGTCGACGACGTCATCGACCACATGCTTCCCGAGGACTGGCGTCAGCACGAGGACGAGGAGGTGACCAGCCATGGCGCGTGACCGTCTCGATCAGCCGCGTCGCCGTCGCGATGCGCTGCGTCCGTCCGTCGACTCCGAGCGCTTCGGGGCGCTCTCGGAGTCTGTGGCTCGTCATATCGGCTCGTGGGCATTCATCGCCTGGATGACCGCGGTCATCGTGTTCTGGATTCTGCTCAACACGCTCGCCCCTGAGACGTGGCATGTCGACGGGTTCCCGTTCATCTTCCTCACCCTGCTGCTGTCGCTGCAGGCGTCCTACGCGGCTCCGCTCATCCTGCTCGCCCAGAACCGACAGGCCGACCGCGATCGGGTCCAGTTCACCGAGGACCGGGCCCGCACCGAGCGCCTGCTGGCCGACAGTGACTACCTGGCCCGCGAGATCGCCGATCTGCGCCTGGGCCTGGGCGACGTTGCCACGCGCGACTACGTGCGTGGCGAGCTGCGGGAGATGATGGAGCAGATCCTGGAGCGCATCGACGGGATCGAGCGCGAGCTGAAGAACCGCGACGCCTAGAGTCCTGCACCATGCCCGACTCCCGCGTGCCCGTCACTCCTGAGGCCGTCCAGGCAGCCCTGGCCACCGTCAAGGACCCCGAGATCAATCGGCCGCTCACCGAGTTGGGCATGGTGCGCAAGGTCGACATCTCTGACGCGGGGGCCGTGCGCGTCGAGGTGCTCCTCACCGTGTCGGGGTGTCCGCTGCGCGACGAGATCACCGCACGGGTCACCGCGGCGGTAGGGGCAGTTGCCGGCGTGAGCGCGGTCGAGGTCGTCCTGGATGTCATGGACGACGAGCAGCGCGCGGCCCTGCGCACCACACTGCGCGGCAGCGGCGAGCGCACGATCCCCTTTGCCCAGCCCGGCTCGCTCACCCGCGTCTACGCGATCGCCTCCGGCAAGGGCGGGGTGGGCAAGTCGTCGATCACCGCCAATCTCGCCGTGGCAATGGCACAGCAGGGGCTCACGGTCGGACTTCTGGATGCCGATGTCTACGGGCACTCGATCCCGCGCATCCTGGGCAGCAATGACCGACCCACCCAGGTTGAGGGCATGATCATGCCGCCGCAGGCGCACGGCGTACGCGTCATCTCCACCCTGCCGTTCAAGCCCGGGGGCGTCACCCAGCCGATCGCCTGGCGCGGACCCATGCTCCACCGCGCCCTGGAGCAGTTCCTTGCCGACGTGTGGTGGGGCGACCTCGACGTCCTGCTACTCGACCTTCCGCCCGGCACCGGCGACGTGGCGATGTCGATCGCCACGCTCGTGCCCACCTCCGAGCTCGTCATCGTCACCACGCCGCAGGGCGGTGCCGCCGACGTCGCCATCCGCGCCGGCACGCTGGCCGCGCAGACCCACCAGAAGGTCGTCGGCGTCATCGAGAACATGAGCGGATTCCCGTGCCCGCACTGCGGGGAACCGGTCGACCTGTTCGGCATGGGTGGCGGTGCGGTGGTGGCGCAGGAACTCAGCGCGGCGTTGGGCACCGACGTGCCCCTGCTGGGTCAGATCCCCTTCGACGTCGACCTGCGCACCGGTGGCGACGAGGGCCGCCCGCTCGTGCTCTCGGCCCCGGACTCCCCCGCGGGTTCTGCGCTCATCTCGATCGCGCGCACCCTGGCCGGGCGCCCGCGCGGACTGGCCGGGATGGCCCTGGGGATCACCCCGACCCGCAAGGGCTGAGTCTCACGTCGCGTGCGACCGGGTCGCGTGCGACCGATTAGGTCGCGTCAGGGTCGATGACC
>CAYFLO010000002.1:6845-15710 GCA_964343995.1 uncultured Bifidobacteriaceae bacterium | reverse complement strand
GTCGCGTGCGACCGGGTCGCGTGCGACCGATTAGGTCGCGTCAGGGTCGATGACCGGTGGCGGGGGCGTCCCCGGTGCCGCCGGCGCCGTGCGTCCGTTCGACGGAGAGTCGGTCGCGTCGTCGGTCATGAGTGTGGCCGCGATGCGCCGGGGATGGAGCTCCTGCAGGCTGCGCACGGTGTCGAGGGCATCGGACAGGTCGACGCCAGCGGAGTTGGCGATGTCCTGACGGGCGCCCGCGGCCATCTCGCGCAGGCGCCGCACCCAGCGGCCGGCATCGGCCGCGGCCCGCGGCAGCCGGTCGGGGCCGAAGACGAGCAGGGCGATGACGCCGATCGCGAGGATCTCGCCGATGCCGATGTCGAACATGGCTACTTCTTGCCCTGCTCGCCCAGGGTGAGCGACGCCGTGTGCGACACCCCGCCGCGCGTGTAGGTGACGTCGATGCGCTCGTTGGGTGCGTGTGCACGCACGGCGACGACGAGCTCGGTGCCGTCGTGGACGCGCCGCCCGTTGACCGACGTGACGATGTCGCCGGGCTGGATTCCGGCCGCATCGGCGGCGGAGCCCGGGGTCACCTTCTGAACCTTTGCTCCGTCGTCGGCGAACTGCATGTCCAGGGTCACGCCGAGCACCGGCGTGGTGGACGATCCGGTGGCGATGAGCTGATCGACGACGCGGCGGGCGGAGTTGATGGGGATGGAGAACCCCAGGCCGATGCTGCCGGACTCCGCTCCACCCGTGAGCGTCGCGATCGCGGAGTTGACGCCGATGACGCGACCAGCGCCGTCGAGCAGCGGACCGCCGGAGTTTCCGGGGTTGATCGCGGCGTCGGTCTGGATGGCGTTGATGAACGAGGCCGGGGCCGTCGAGCCGCTGTCGCCCTCGGTCGTGACCGGGCGGTTCAGGGCACTGACGATGCCGGAGGTGACGGTGCCCTCCAGGCCGAGGGGTGCACCGATGGCGATCGCGGCGTCGCCCACCCGCACCTTGTCGGAGTCGCCCAGACCGAGGACGGGCAGGCCGGTGCGGGCCACCTTGACGACGGCCAGGTCGTAGTCGGCGCTCTTGCCCACCACGGTGCCAGGAATGCGCACACCATCGCTGAACTCCACGGTGATGGTGCCGCCCGGCACGGCATCGACCACATGCTTGTTGGTGATGATGTAGCCATCGTCGCGCAGGACGAAGCCGGAGCCGCTGCCGCCGCCCTGGCTGCCCTTGACGATGATCGAGACGACGGCCGGCAGCGTGCGCGCGGCGATGTCGGACACCGTGCCCTGAAGGGCGCTCGCGATCGAACCGGGAGCGGACGGGAGTGCGCTCGTGGCCACCGTGCCACCGGCGGCGGTCCCGTTGTCGCTGCCCGACGGCGATGAGGAGCCGGACCCTACGTCGGCGGCCCGACCAATCGTGTAGCCGCCGATGCCGGCCAGGAGTCCGACGACGAGTGCCACGATCGCCGCGAGAGCGACGGTGCCCCCGACTCCCAGGCCCCGCGAGGCGGCCACGGGGCGAGCAGGTGGAGCCGAGACGAAGGAGGCGGGAGGGAGGGCGTCAGCGACCTCAGGGGTCACCTGCGGTGTCGCCTCAGGGCTCACCTCGTCCGCCGGATTCACGCCCCTACCGTAGATCAGCCTGACTGAGTCGACGATCCCGCCGCTAGGCTCGCCATCATCCGACCGAAAGGGGCTCCAGGTGACCGAGACCGCCGGGCTCGCCATGCCCTCCCGTCAATCCTGGGCGCACGTCGACTCCTGGACTGAGGAGTCCGACATCATCCGCGAGGCTCGCGCCCGCGCCGAGGAGCTCGGATGCCCGGCGGTGGCCCGTCCCACCGCGGCACTCCTGCGCCTCCTTGCGGCAACGGTGCAGGCGCAGAACATTGTCGAGATCGGCACCGGCACCGGTGTAGCCAGTGCGGCGCTGCTGTCCGGCATGACGCCCGCTGGCGTGCTCACCACGATCGATGTCGAGGCCGAGCACCAGCGCTACGCACGCGAGGTGCTCCTGGCTCTCGGACACGAGCACACCCGGGTCCGGCTCATCGCCGGGCGGTCCCTCGACGTGCTCCCGCGCCTGTCGGACGCGACCTACGACCTGGTCTTCGTCGACGGAGACGCCACCGACTACCCGGCGATCGTCCAGCAGGCCAAGCGGATGCTGCGCATCGGTGGCCTGCTCGTGCTTGACCATGCCCTGTGGGGCGGACGGGTCGCCGATCCGGCCGACCGCGACGGGGAGACCATGGCCCTGCGCGATGCCGCGGGGATGGTGGCCGCCGACACCGACTGGATCCCGGCGCTGCTGAGCGTGGGGGACGGCGTTCTCGTCGCGATGCTGAGCTCGCGCTAGGAGACCAGCGCTAGGAGAACAGCGCGAGGAGCTTGGCGCCCAGGTCCTTGGCCTCGTCGGCGTTGAGTTCGACGACCAGTCGGCCGCCGCCCTCGAGCGGAACCCGCATGACGTAGCCGCGGCCTTCCTTGGTGACCTCGAGCGGGCCATCGCCCGTTCGTGGCTTCATCGCGGCCATGCGGCTCCCCTTCCCTTGCACCCTTCGGGCGCCGGCTCATTATTCCCCACCGGCACGGGGCCTCCGACCCCGGGGATCCCCAGGGATCACTCGGGGGATCAGGTGCGCGACGAGGGCACCGGAAGCTGGCCCGCCTCCACCAGGCGGCCGAACTGCTCCAGCGACCGCCGCACTCCGCTCAGGAAGGCCGGGCGCACGAGCGGCCAGCCGAGGGTCCCGAGGCGTCCCAGGGGCAGGTCGAGGTCCTCGGACCACACGAACCGGCTTCGACCCTCGGGCAGGGCGAGGACCTCCATCGTGCCGGTGCCGCGCACGACCGACCCGGTGTGCACGACGTCGACGCGGTAGGGCGGCTCCCAGCGGGTGATCTCCATGGTGTCCCAGAATCCGGCCGGCCCGGCACCCGACCATGCGGCGAGCTGCGAGCCCACGCTGCGTCCATCGCCCTTGCGCACCTCGACCCGTGTGCCCACCATCCAGCGGCCCTGCTCCTCCCACTGGGCGAACGCGTCGAACACCGTGTCGACGGGGGCGTTGACGACCACGTCGAGGGCGACGTGGGTGCTCATGGCTGGGGAGCGGTGCGGCCGCGGAGTTCGTCGACCTGCTCCTCCAGGGCGGCGATCCGGGCGTCGACCTCGTCCATGCGGTAGCCGCGCAGCACCACGTCGAAGCCCGGGTCGGGCCGAAGGTCGCGCTGCGCCGGGGGGTACTGCCCGAGCCGTCCGGAGGCGGCCATGACCGCAGCCCCGATCACGAGGATGAGCACGATCACGAAGAGAACGGCCATGTCGCCATTCCACCACGGGGACGCGGTCACCGACACTCCAGCGACCCCGACTGGACAGGGCCCGCGAGATAGTTGTATGTTCAACTAACAGCCGGAACCCCGGCCCCACCGATCGGCACGACCCACCTGGCAAGGAGCCACCATGACCACCCTGTCCGACGCCACCGGCACCTGGGACCTCGATCAGGCCCACACCGTTCTCGGCTTCTCCGCGCGCCACGCGATGATCGCGAAGGTCCGCGGCTCGTTCACCGACTTCTCCGGCTCGTTCACCATCGACGGCGCCAACCTGGCCAACTCCACCGCCGAGGTCACCATTCAGACCGCGAGCATCGACACCGCCAATGCCGATCGTGATGGCCACCTGAAGTCCGCGGACTTCCTTGACGTCGAGAAGTTCCCGACCATCACGTTCGCCTCGACCGGCATCGCGGTCTCCGGCAACGACGTGACCGTCAACGGCAACCTCACCATCCACGGCGTGACCAAGCCGGTCACCGTGAACCTGGAGTTCGCCGGTATCAGCGTCGACCCCTGGGGCCAGACCAAGATCGGCTTCGAGGGCTCGACCAAGGTCAACCGCAAGGAGTTCGGTCTGGTCTGGAACGTGGCCCTGGAGGCCGGCGGTGTGCTCGTCGGCGAGGACATCACCCTCAACTTCGACATTGAGGCCACCAAGAAGGCCTGACGCTCACCGTCAGCACTCGTCGCACAGCGGGTCGAACCTTCGGGTTCGGCCCGCTGTCGTGTTCCGCGTGCCGTGACGAGCGCGCGGACGAAGCCCCGGGTCAGGACAGCCAGTCGACGAGCAGGCGCGCCACCCGGCGCACCTCCTCGACCGGCACGTTCTCGTCGCGGGAGTGTGCCAGCGACGGATCGCCGGGTCCGAAGTTGAGCGCCGGCACACCCAGGGAGGAGAACCGGGCCACATCGGTCCAGCCGTATTTGGGCTGCGGAGTGGCGCCCACGTGCGCGACGAAGTCGGCCGCGGCCGCGCGGTCGAGCCCGGGTCGCGCAGGCGGGGCGGAGTCCTCCAACGTCACGGCGTAGCCGTCGAGCACCTCGCACACGTGCGCGAACGCCTCGTCGACGGTGCGATCGGGCGCGAAGCGGTAGTTGACGGTGATGGTGCAGCCGTCGGGAATGATGTTGGTCGCCACTCCCCCGCTGATCCCCACCGCCTGCAGACCCTCGCGGTAACGCAGCCCGTCGACCATCGGCTGACGCGGCTCATAGTCGCGCAGGCGGGCCAGAGCGTCGCTGGCCCCATGAATCGCGTTGACACCCATCCAGCTGCGGGCGCTGTGGGCTCGAGTGCCCGGGATGTCGACCCGCGCGCGCAGCGTGCCCTGACAGCCGGCCTCGACGCCGGCATTGGACGGCTCCATGAGGATGGCGAGATCGGCGGCGAGCAGGTGCGGCTGCTCGTCGAGCACCTTCTGCAGGCCGTTGTACTGCGAGGCCACCTCCTCGCAGTCGTAGTAGACGTAGGTGACGTCGCGCCGGGGCGCCGCAACGGCGGCGGCCACGTGCAGCGATGCGGCCACACCACCCTTCATGTCGCAGGCCCCCAGGCCGTACAGGCGGTCGCCCACGAGGCGGTGCGGGAGGTTGCCCGCCGACGGGACGGTGTCGAGGTGACCGCCCAGGAGCACGCGCTCCGCACGCCCGTTGTCGGTGCGGGCGATGACGGTGTTGCCCACCCGAGCGACATCCAGGTGCGGCACCGCGCGCAGCGTGGCCTCGACGAGGTCGGCCAGCGGCCCCTCCTGGTGCGACTCCGACGGGAAGTCGACGAGGGTCGCGGTGAGGTCGGCCGGGTCCGAGGCGAGATCGAGCACGTCGCTACGGTAGCCGCATGACGATGTCCGCGGCCGCACTCGGCCTGGCCACGCTCTACGGCGACCAGGTCCTCGATGTCTGGTACCCCTCGCCGGTGCTCGGCACTGAGCCCGCCGATGTCGTGGGCCTGGATCAGGCGGCCCACGCCGACGACGTCCGCGGCGTCACCGTCCGCTCCGTGCGGACCGTCATCAGCGACCTCTCCGCGGCTCCGGCCGACACCGCCGATGCCTACCTGCGCCTGCACCTGCTGTCGCACCGACTCGTGCAGCCCCGCACGATCAGCCTGGACGGTGTCTTCGGGCTGCTGCCCATCGTTGCGTGGACAAGCGTGGGCCCGGTGCCCGTCGAGCGCATCAACGAGGTGCGACTGCGCCTACGTGCCCACGGCCAGCAGCTCACCGTGCACGGGGTCGACCGCTTCCCGCGGATGATCGACTACGTCGTGCCGTCCGGCGTACGCATCGCCGACGCCGACCGCGTGCGCCTGGGCGCACACCTGGCGTCAGGCACCACGGTCATGCACGAAGGCTTCGTCAACTTCAATGCCGGCACCCTGGGTGCCTCCATGGTCGAGGGCCGCATCTCCGCGGGCGTCGTCGTCGACGACGGCTCCGATATCGGCGGCGGTGCCTCGATCATGGGCACGCTGTCCGGCGGCGGCACCGAGGTCATCAGCGTGGGCAAGAAGTGCCTTATCGGAGCGAACGCCGGTGTCGGCATCTCCCTGGGAGACGAGAGCGTCGTCGAGGCCGGCCTCTATGTCACCGCCGGCTCCAAGGTCACGCTGCCCGACGGCCAGGTGGTCAAGGGCCGCGACCTCTCCGGCGCTGCCGGCCTGCTCTTCCGCCGCAACTCGGTGACCGGCGCGATCGAGGCCGTGCCGCGCAGCGGGTCGTGGGGCGGGCTCAACGCCGCCCTGCACGCGACGGACTAGCGCACGATGCGCGTCTGCTCGATCCGCCGCCGCTAGATCCCCGGCCGTTGGGCCGTCATCGCCTTGGCCATGGCCGCGTGGGCGTCACGCACCTGGGCGCGGTCGCTCACCTCGGGCACACCCACCTGCCAGTCGGCACCGCCGGGCGTCCAGTCGTTCTCGCGCACGCGCGTGACGATGACGGTCGTGCGGTCGCTCGCGCGGGCCTGGGCGAGGGCGTCGGCGAATTCCGCGGGTGATGACGCCAGCAGCGCGCGGGCGCCCATGGCGGCGGCATGTGCCCGGAAGTCGACGCGCACATCGGCGCCGGAACCGGTGGAGTCGCGCAGCATGTTGTTGTACGACGCACCGCCCTGGCCCACTTGGAGCCGTTCGATGACGGCGTAGCCACCGTTGTCGCAGACGACGAGGATGATCTTGCGGCCGGACAGGATCGACGCGTAGATGTCGCTGTTGAGCATGAGATACGAGCCATCGCCCACCATCGCGAACACCTCGCCGTCGGGCACGTCGTGTCGAGCGAGGGCCGCGCCCCAGGCACCGGAGATCTCGTAGCCCATGCACGAGAAGCCGTACTCGCAGTCGAAGGTGGCGATGCCCTTGGCCATCCAGTTGATGTTGAGCTCGCCGGGCAGGCCGCCGGCCGCGGTGAGGACGTAGTCGGCCGGCGTGGCCTGGGCGTGCACGGCCCCCACCAGTTGGGCATACGACGGCGGCCAGATGCCGTCGTCGGCGGTACGCGCATCGACCAGCGTCTGCAGATCGGTGCGCGCCTGCTGGCCCCGAGTGGTCCAGGACGCGTCGGCGCTCCAGCCGGCCAGGGCCGCACGCAGGTCGACCATCGACTCGCGCGCATCGCCCACCACCGGCAGGGCCCGGTGCTTGATGGCGTCGAAGCGGGCGGCGTTGACGCCGACGAACTGCGCGTCGCGCGCGAAGGCGGTCCACGAGCCGGTGGTGAAGTCCTCCAGCCGGGTGCCGATGGCGATGATGACGTCGGCCTCGCGAGCGAGATCCGTGGCGGGTCGCGCGCCGGTGACGCCGATCGGGCCGGCGTAGCGCGGATGGTCGGCCAGCAGGCTGGACTTGCCGGCAACAGTCTCGACGACGGGCAGGCCCAACTCGAGCGCGAATGCCGCAAGGTCGGCTTCGGCCCGCGAGTAGTGCACCCCGCCGCCGGCGATGACCAGCGGACGGCGCGCACCGCGAATGGCCTCGGCTGCCGCCGTGACCTGCGCGAGGTCCGGCCGCGGGCGCGGGATGCGGTGGTGGGTGATGGCGAAGAACTCCTGCGGAAAGTCCCACGCCTGCGCCGCGACGTCCTGCGGAAGGCCGAGGAAGGCAGGCCCGCAGTCGGCCGGGTCGAGCAGCGTGGCCACGAGCTGCGGCAACGAGCTCACCAGTTGGGCCGGGTGGGTGATGCGGTCCCAGTAGCGCACCACCGGGCGGAACGCGTCGTTGACGGTGGTCGACGGCGTGCCGGGGTGCTCCACCTGCTGCAGCACCGGGTCGGCCAGGCGGTCGTGGAAGGTGTCGCCGCTGATGAACAGCACCGGCAGTCGGTTGCTCATCGCCACACCGGCAGCCGTGACCATGTTGGTGGCACCCGGGCCCACCGACGACGTGCACACGAGCACCTGCTGACGCCGCTGCGCCTTGGCGAAGGCCGCGGCCGCCAGGCCCATCCCCTGCTCGTTCTGCCCGCGCCACACCGGCAGCTCCTCGCGATGCTGCTCCAGGCTGTGGCCGAAGGACGTGACATTGCCGTGGCCGAATATCGCCAGCACACCTGGGAACAGCGGGGAGTCGACACCGTCGATGTCGATGCGCTGGGCGATGAGGAAGCGGGTGAGTGCCTCTGCCGTGGTGATGCGCATGTCAGCCCTTCCCGCCGGACAGGTCGCGCACGGGTGCCCATGCGCGTGACTCCCAGGAGTCGATGAGAGCCTGCTGCACGCTCACGACGTCGACCGCCTCCTGGAACGACGGTCGGAAGTCGGCTCCTCCGGCCAGGGAGTCCAGGAAGCAGTGGTCCTCGATGGCCACGAGGTCCTCAAAGCCGATGGCATTGGCCTGCCCCGGCACGAACGCCCCGTGGAACGGGAAGCGGTCGCCGCCGAAGATGGTGGTCCAGCCGGTGTCCAGGTTGCCGGGGGTACCCGACTCACGCCGGTAGTACTGCAGCTCGTTGAGCCGCTCGAAGTTCCACGCGAGGGCGCCCTCGGTGCCGTAGACGGCGAAGGCGTTCTGGCTCTCCGGCCCCACGGTGACGCGACTGGACTCAAAGGTGCCGGTGGCCCCGCCGGAGAAGCGCACGAGCATCGAGGCGAGGTCTTCGTTCTCCACGGCGCCGGTCGGATCTCCCGCCGAGCCGCGGCCGTAGTGGCTCGCGGCTCCGCTGGGCAGCGGCCGTTCGGTGATGACGGTGTGCCGCATGCCCACGACCTCGCTGATCGGCCCGACGAGGAACTGGGCGAGCGAGACCGAGTGGCTGAGGATGTCGCTGGAGACGCCGTAGCCCGCCTGCTCGTGCAGGAAACGCCAGGTGAGCAGCCCGAGCGGGTCGCTGCCGTACATCGACAGGAAACGTCCGCGGTAGTGGGTGATCTCGCCGAGGGCACCCGAGGCGATGAGGTCGCGCGCATGCAGCACGAGAGGTGCCCACAGGTAGTTGTAGCCCACGCCGGTGCGGACGCTCGCCGCACGCGCATGTGCCAGGGCGCGCACGGCGTGGGCTACAACTACCTGTGGGCACCTCTCGTG
>CAYFLO010000002.1:0-6835 GCA_964343995.1 uncultured Bifidobacteriaceae bacterium | reverse complement strand
GGGCGTGCCGCCGATGGGCTTCTCGCTGAACACGGCCTTGCCCCGGCGCAGGCCGCCTCGATCATCGGCAGGTGCAGCATGTTGGGAGCGGCCACCCACACGGCATCGACGTCGGGGGCGGCAACCGCCTCGCGCCAGTCGTCGGTGGCGCGCGCGAAGCCGAAGTCACTCACCGCGCGCTCGCGGCGATCGGCCTCGGTGTCGGCGCACACGACGAGCGTCGGGGTCACCCGACGGTCGGGAAACAGCGACGGGATCCGCAGCATGGAGCGGCTGTGCGCCTGCCCCATCCAGCCCAGTCCGAGGACGGCGACTCCGACCGTTGCGGTCATGGCATCTCCTTTCGACTGGCCTCGGTGCGCCCCAGCGCCGAGGTCCATGGCAGCCGTGGGTCCGGAGCCTGATCGGCCCAGCTGTCGCGGATCCAGTGGTGGTCGGGGTCGTCGCAGAAGCCCATCGTGCGCTCGTCGGCGGGGCCGGCCAGCACGTTGAGGAAGTACATCGGGTACTCCGGCGGCGCGACGGTGGGGCCGTGGTAGCCCTCGGGAACCAGGTACACGTCACCGTCGTGAATGGTGACCGTCTCGTCCATCCCACGGTCGACGGTATAGACGTGGAACAGGCCGTGCGCGGCGGGCGCACCGTGGGCGGAGTCCGGTCGACCCATGCGGAAGTAGTAGATCTCCTCGTTGGTGTACGGGCAGCCGTCGCGCCCGTCATGACGGTGCGGGGGCCATGACGACCAGTTGCCCCCGGGGGTGATGACCTCGCACACGTTAATGCGGTCAGCGGCGAGGAAGGAGTCCGGAGTGGCGATGTTGGTGACCTGACGCGACGAACGCCCGGCACCGCGCACCTCGACGGGAACATCGGCGGCCGGCACATGCACGGTGGCCAGACGCGTGCGCGCGCGCGCGGTGCAGATCGCCACTTCTCCGCTGGCACCGGTGAGCACGACCCGCGCACCCTTGGGGGCGTAGAGCCAGTCGCTCACAGCAGCGAAGACGCCCTCGCGACCGGCGAGCCGGTACGCCTCACCATCGACATCGACCTGCACCTCACGTGCCGACAACGGGACGATGACCGCCTCGTCGTCACCGAGCTCGACCGTGGTGGCCGTGCCGTCCATCGTCAGCACCCGCATTCCGCTGTAGGCCCAGCCCGCGCCGCTCGGCGTGACGAGCACGTCGGCACCGTCAGCCGCCAGACTGCCGGCCGGCCGGTACCAGGGCCCGCTCATGAGCGCCCCTGCCCGTGGACGCGCTGGGCCGCGGCACGCACGACGGACTCCACATCGCCATCGGCCGGATACAGCAGGGTGCGTCCGGCGACGAGCCCACGCACATTGGGCAGCGCCAGCGCACGGTCCCAGCGGGCGAACACCTGCGAGGCACCGGCCCCCGGATCGCCGCCGAGCATGAGCAGGGGCATCGTCGTGGCTCCTGCGACCGCCGTCATGTCGTCAAGGGCCGGCACCTTCAGCCAGGTGTAGGCCGAGATCGCCCCCAGTCCTGAGGCGACCGCCACCGCGCGCACAAGCCGATCGGGAGTCTGGTCGAGCATCGCCCGGCCGGTGTCGTCGATGACATACGGCAGCGGCTCGACCAGGCACATGAGTCGACGGTCGGCGAGGTCGGTGACGAGCGCGGCCGACAACTCAAGCGTGCGGGCCACTCCCGGGTCGGTGTCCTCCAGGCGCAGCAGCAGCTTGCCTCCGTCAAGTCCGAGATCCTCCACGTGCTGCGGGTCGTAGGCGGTGAGGCGGTCGTCGAGTTCCCAGCGCGCCCCGATGAGACCGCCGCGGTTCATCGTGCCGATCGCCAGGCGGTCCTCCAGGATCCCCAGATAGGCAAGTTCCTCCAGGATGTCGGCGCTGGCGAGCACACCGTCGACCCCGGGCACGGCCAGGGCTCGCGCCAGCCGGTCGAGCAGGGTGTAGCGGTCGGCGACGGCCGTGGGGTCACCACCCGCCGCGAGCATGCCGCGTGCGGTGTGGTCGGCGGCGACGATGACCAAGCGCCCGTCGTCACCGACGAGCGGACGCCGGCGACGGTCGCGCAGGGCCTTGACGAGGGCGCGCGGCTTGCGCATGCGCACGTCGGTGAGCGCCTCGTAGGCGGAGCGGTCCAGAGTCATGAGGTGCCTCCTGCGGAAATGATGAGTTGCTCCACCTGCGCGACCGTGGGCATCGCATCGGCGCAGGTGAGCTGGGCGGCCACGTGTGCACCGGCCGCATTGGCGAATCTGCCGATCGTCGGCACATCCCAACCCGAGAGCAGCCCGTGCACGAGCGCGCCACCGAAGGCATCGCCCGCGCCGAGACCGCACACGACGGTGACGGGCACCGGCGGCACCCGCCAGCGTCCGTCCGCAGTGGCCAGGAGCACCCCACCGCCGCCGAGCTTGACGATGGCCAGCGAGATTCCGGCGGCCAGCAGGGCATCGGCGGCCGCATCGGGCTCGTCGGTGCCCACCGCCATGCGGCACTCCTCGCGGTTTCCGACCGCCACGGTCGACAGCGCGAGGGCCGCCTGCGCCTGGTCGCGCGCGGCCGACTCGGACTCCCACATCGACGGGCGGTAGTCCAGGTCGATCACCACATGGGGTGCACGCGCGCGCTGCTGCATCCAGGCCAGGCTCGCCTCGGCGGTGGTGCCGCTCGACAGGGCACCGAGCGACATCCACAGCACGCGGCAGGAGCGGATCTGATCCTGCGGAACATCGTCGACGACGAGGGTGGAGTCCGGTGCATACGGCCAGCGGTAGAACATGATCTGCGGGTCTTCGGGCGGATCCAGCGCCGCGAACGCCAGCGGCGTGCGCGCCTGCGGGTGGGTGCCGACAAAACGGGTGTCGACGCCCCAGTCGTGCAGCCGACTGCGCACGTAGCCGCCGAAAGGGTCATCCCCCACCTTGGTCGCGACCGCGGACGAGTGGCCGAGCCGCGCGGCCGCAACCGCCACATTGGTGGGGCTGCCACCGACGGACTTGGCGAAGGACTGCTGCTCGTCGAATCCGGTGTTGAGCTCCTGGGCGTACAGGTCGACGCTGATACGTCCGACCGTGATGAGATCGAGAGCAGCGGCCGACATCGCGCCTGCCTGTCAGAGTGTGGGGGCGACGACGTCGCGCAGGTAGTCCAGCGATGTGCGCACCTGCGTGACCGGGCCCTGGCCCTCCGGAGGAAGGCCGTCGGTGATCGCGGTGTCCTGCTCGATGACGTACCAGCCGTCGTATCCGCGCGACTCCAGTGCCGACACCACACCGGCGATATCGACATCGCCCTGGCCCAGCGGCGTGAACAGGCCGGCCTGGGTCGCCGCCATGATCGAGGTCTCGCGGGCCAGCACCGGGCCGGCGAGCGCGAGGTTGACGTCCTTCAGGTGCACGTGCCCGACGCGGTCGAAGGCCTCCACGGCGAACTGCACGGGGTCGACTCCGCCGATGGCCAGGTGCCCGGTGTCCAGGCACCAGTGCACGTCACAGCTGTCGAGCACCCGCTCGACGTCGGCGCGCGTCTCCACCAGGGTCTGCACGTGCGGATGGAGCACCTGCTCCAGCCCGTGCTCGGCGCAGATCTCGTCGATGCGCGCGAACATCTCGACCATCGTGCGCTGCTCCTGCGCGTCGAGAGACCGCGGCACCGACCACTGCGGGTCCAGGACGACAGCGCTGACGAAGACGGATGCACCGGCGCGCTCGAAGAGCTCAGCGGTAGCTGTGGCCTGGCGGAGCGTCTCCTCGCGCACGGCCTTGTCGTGCAGGACGACGGGGGTGAACCCGCCCAGCAGACGCATGCCGTACTCGCCGAGTTCGGTGCGCAACTCCTGGGCGTCGTCGGGCAAGAAGCCCGGGGCGCCGAGCTCGGTGGCCGGCAGCCCCAGCCCGCTCATCTCGGCCAGGACCCGGTCGGTGGGCAGCATGGCGCCCCAGCCGGGAACCTCGCAGATCCCCCAGGAGATCGGGGCGGACGCGATACGGGACGTGAATGGCGTGGGCACGCCGGGAGCCTACGTGCCCAGGGGCTAGGCGCGCTCCCCGATCGGGACGTAGTCGCGCAG
The DNA here is from genome assembly GCA_964343995.1 of uncultured Bifidobacteriaceae bacterium. Taxonomy (GTDB): domain Bacteria; phylum Actinomycetota; class Actinomycetes; order S36-B12; family S36-B12; genus JBAWXR01. The sequence continues at coordinate 2,774 of CAYFLO010000002.1, read as the reverse complement.
GTCGGCACCGATGTAGACCTGGCGCGGTCGGCCGATCTTGGTGTCGGGGTCGTTGATCATCTCGCGCCACTGGGCGATCCAGCCCGGCAGGCGCCCCAGGGCGAACAGCACCGTGAACATCTCGGTGGGGAAGCCCATGGCCTTGTAGATCAGCCCCGTGTAGAAGTCGACGTTGGGCTACAACTTGCGCGAGATGAAGAAGTCGTCGGCGAGGGCGACCTCCTCCAGGCGCAGCGCGATGTCGAGCAGCGGATCGCTGACGTTGAGCGCCTCGAAGACCGAGTAGGCGGTCTTCTTGACGATCGCCGCGCGCGGGTCGTAGTTCTTGTAGACCCGGTGCCCGAAGCCCATGAGCTTGACGCCGTCCTGGCGGTCCTTGACCTGGCGGATGAAGGTATTGACACCGCCGCCGGACGCATGGATCTGGTTGAGCATCTCCATGACCGCCTGGTTGGCGCCGCCGTGCAGCGGGCCGAACAGGGCGTTGATGCCTGCCGAGACGGATGCGAACAGGTTGGCATGCGACGAGCCCACCAGGCGCACCGTGGAGGTCGAGCAATTCTGCTCATGGTCGGCGTGCAGCAGGAGCAGCTGGTTGAGGGCACGCGACAGGACCGGGTTGACCTGGTACGGCTCGGCCGGAACGCCGAAGGTCATGCGCAGGAAGTTGTCGACGAAGCCCAGGGCGTTGTCGGGGTACAGGAACGGCTGGCCGACCGCCTTCTTATGGGCGTAGGCCGCGATCGTGGGCACCTTGGCCATGAGCCGGATGGTCGAGATCTCGACCTGGCGCGGGTCGAAGGGATCCAGGGAGTCCTGGTAGAAGGTCGACAGGGCGGAGACGGCGGACGACAGGACGGCCATCGGGTGGGCGTCGCGCGGGAATCCGTCGAAGAACCGGCGAAGGTCCTCGTGCAGCATCGTGTGACGGCGGATCAGGCCCTTGAAGGTCTCCAGGGCGTCGGGCTGCGGGAGCTCGCCGTAGATGAGCAGATAGGCGGTCTCCAGGAACGAGGACTGCTCGGCCAGCTGCTCGATCGGGTAGCCGCGGTAGCGCAGGATGCCCTTGTCGCCGTCGATGTAGGTGATGGCGGACGTGCACGAGGCGGTGTTCATGAAGCCGTGGTCGAGGGTCACACGCCCGGTGGTCTTCAGCAGCGGGTTGATGTCGATGCCGCTCTCGCCGACCGTGGCGGGCACGTCGGCGAGATCGAGCTCCCCGCCGGGGTAGTGCAGGACGTACTCGGACACGTGGCCTCCAGGCTCGCCAGACTCAAGGAAAGCGTAGTCGGGCCCGCGGAGCCCCCGATCCGGGTGGTCAGTCCAGCACCGTGATCCCGCTCACGCGTGCAGCCAAGCGGGCGGCTGCCTTAGGACGCCAGTCGCGCGGGTACGGCGTCGATGCGCTCATCGGTGCCGGTGAGGGCCACGCGCACGTGTCGGGCCCCGGCCTGGCCGTAGAAGGTGCCCGGCGCCACGAGGACGCCTCGGTCGGCAAGCCAGGACACCGTCTGCCAGCAGTCCTCGTCGCGCGTGGCCCACAGGTACAGGCCGGCCCTGCTGTGGTCGATGCGGAAGCCGTGATCGGTGAGCGCGCCGCGCAGAACCTCGCGACGACGGGCGTAGGCGGCTCGCTGGGCGACGACATGGGACTCATCGGACAGGGCGGCGATGGCGGCGTTCTGCACGGGCAGCGGCACCATCATCCCGGCGTGCTTGCGCACGGCGAGCAGGTCGGCGGTGAGGCGCGGGTCGCCGGCCATGAAGCCGAAGCGATAGCCGGCCATACTCGAGCGCTTGGACAGCGAGTGCAGGACGAGCAGCCCATCGTGCGATCCGCCGCACACCTGCGGGTGCAGGAGCGACGTCGCGACGTCCTCCCACGACAGCGGCAGGTAGCACTCGTCGCTGACGACAACCGCGCCACGCTCGCGCGCCCAGGTGACGACATCGGCCATCTGCTGCGCCGGCAGTACGGCGCCCGTCGGATTGCTCGGGGAGTTCAGCCACACCAGGGCCGCGTCGTCGACCTCACGAGGATCGTCGACGGCGACCGGCTCACACCCGGCGAGCAGGGCGCCCACGGCGTAGGTGGGGTACGCGATGCGCGGGATGGCGATGCGGGCACCGCGCTCCAGCCCCAGCAGGGTGGGCAGCCACGCCACCGCCTCCTTGGTGCCGATGGCCGGGACGATCGCGTCGATGTCGACGTCGGCAGACAGCTGCTCGCGCATCCAGGCCGCACAGGCCTGGCGGAGCTCCACACGCCCGACGGTCGTCGGGTAGCCCGGTGCGTTCGCGGCCGCACGCAGTGCGTCCTGGATGACCTGGGGCGTGGGATCGACGGGCGTGCCAACCGAGAGGTCGACGATGCCGCCGGGATGCGCACGCGCGCGGTCGCCGTACGGAGCCAGGACGTCCCAGGGGAAGTCCGGCAGCCCGTCGGCGACGCGGCGGGCCGGACCGCTCACGAGCGCGGGTGCCTAGTGGTCGTGCTGCTGCGGCGGGACCGACGCGAGCAGCGCGGCGTCGAACGACTGCGCACCGAGCTTGGCCGCGCCACCGGGCGAGCCGAGGTCGGCGAAGAACTCCGCATTGGCCGCGGTGTAGTCCTTCCACTCCTCGGGGACGTCGTCCTCGTAGTAGATGGCCTCAACCGGGCAGACCGGCTCACACGCACCGCAGTCGACGCACTCGTCGGGCTGGATGTAGAGCATCCGGTCGCCCTCGTAGATGCAGTCGACGGGGCACTCCTCGATGCAGGCCTTGTCCTT
>CAYFLO010000001.1:4128-28355 GCA_964343995.1 uncultured Bifidobacteriaceae bacterium | reverse complement strand
CTGGAGCTCCGGATACCGGGAGTCCCCGACGGTGATCCGCACGGCCTTGGGCAGTTCGGTGGCTCCCAGGGCCAGCGCCCCGGACGTCACCGGGGTGGCATCGCGCCACGTGGTGGACGTGCAGGTGGGCACCATGGCCGCGCAGGTCTCGGGGCTGTAGCACGAGACGTTCGGGTCGCAGACGTACACCGAGACGGCCAGGGGAGTCGTGGCGCCCTTGGGGACGGTGAGCAGGTCGCGCGAGGTGGCGGTGGCGGCCCACGTCCAGCCCGTGGATGTCTGCGTGGGGGCCCAGACCTGGCTGCGCACCGTCTGCGTCCCGTCGGCATTGGCCTGCACGTACAGCCGCACCTTGGCGGGAGCATCGTTTCGCCCCGCCAGGCCGGCATCAGAAAAGAAGGTGATCGAGGCCTTGCTGGCGTCGACGATCGCGCCGGTCTGGCCCAGCGGCGTGGTCGAGAAGCGCAGCAGGCGCGACGACCATTCGGTGGCGTTCTGCGCCTGGGCCTGGGCATCGCTGCGTGCCGTGGTGTCACGGATCGCGGAGAACGCCGCGAGCATGGCCGCCCCCACGATGATGACCAGGATCGAGAACACCGCCATCGACGTCACCAGCTCGATGAGACTGAAACCGGCGTCGTCGCTGTTGGCGCGGCGATGTGCGTCACGACTCGCGAATCGTCGCGTCATGGCGTGCTCGTCGGTGATGCTGAGGGCGACCCGCTCGGGCTGGCGCTCGGCGAGGCGGTGGGCGAGTAGAGCGTGAAGATCAGCGGGGTGACCGTGGTGGTGGGTGTGAGGCGACCGGTGCTCAGCGACTGGGTGCCGGCGACGATCGTCCAGGTGCCGAAGGGCACCAGCGTGCTGATTGTGCCGAGGGCATCGGCGCGGCCCAGGTCGATCGTCGAGCCGGCGCAGGTGCTGTCGTTTCCGGCATAGCGGGCCAGCACCGGCAGGGTTGGGGTGATGCCGGTGAGGATGAGCGGAGATCCGACGATGCCGGCGTTCGAGGTGCCCCCCGCAGTGAAGGCGAACGACGGGGCGCTGGTGCCGTAGGCGCTGGGCGCGTTGTCGGTGCACTTGCCCATCCAGGCGGAGAACCCGGACGTCGCCGGCCACAGGCCGGTCGGGGGAGTGGCCGTGGTGACGACCGTGGCGACCGACCCGGTGGCGTTGGGCTGCCAGGTGATCGGTGCGGCCCCGGGCAGTGCGAAGCCGGGAACACCGGAGGTGAACGCCACATTCGACGAGGCGGCGTAGCTGAATCCCACGCGCGCCAGCCCGCCACTGGAGACCTGCACCGTCTGCGTGCGTCCCGTCGGCGTGGAGGCGACATAGCCGGCTTTCGCCACGGTGACGACCAGCGAGCCGGAGACCCGCATGGCCGGCAGGTAGACGCAACCATCCGATCCGGTCGTCACCGAGAAGGCGTTGAGCGGGACGGCGGTGTCGGTGCCCGAGACGACGACGTCGGACACCGGCTGACCGTTCTGGTCGGCGACGGCGATGGCCACCGCGCCGGTCGGACCGGTGATGCCCGCACCGGGACCCTGCCCGGGCTCGGGGATGATCACCGACTCCACGTGCTGCGGACCGCGCAGATCGGGGGAGCTCACGTCGATGGCCACCCGCAGGTAGGCCTGTCCGGGGGTGGCGGCCTGGCAGGCACTGGCGGTGCCCTGCCCCAGACCCACCCACTGACTCGTCGTGCGCACGGTGAATCGCGTGCTCGTTCCCTGCGGCGCCGTGGTCGAGACGCCGACGGGGACGAGCGCGGCGCCCCGCTGGCGCAGCGAGTCCAGTTGCGTCTGCGCGATACCAGCGGCCTGCACCCGCGCGGTGTTCTCACGGACGAGGCGAAGTCCGAGGATGAGCAGGCCGACCGTGGCCGTCGACACGATGACGAAGATGAGAAGAGCCACCATCACTTCGATGAGGGTGAAGCCCTCGTCGTCGGGGCGGGGGTCCCCGGCGGGGCGCGAGATCGCCGACCGCATCCGGGCCTCCTGCGCTCGCGTGTCCGACACCGTCAGGGGACCCGGGTCGAATTGCGGTTCCCCGGGGTGTTTCGGCTCGACAGGGCCCGGATGGGCGGCTCCTTACCCGGGCCTTACCTGTGCCAGTGCTCGGCCTGTCCGTCCCCCGCCTACCGTCGAGGACAACGCAATGCGAGTGCGCAGGGACCTTGCGCGCGGACAGGGAGTGGCATGAGGCGTCAGACCTCCGGCGCAGTCAATGGCTCGGTGAGCGCGAGCAGCTCCCGCAGCACCTCCACATCGGATGCCGGCAGGTCCAGGGCATCAGGGTCATTGACGTCCCCACGGGTGATGAGGGCCACTCCATGAACACGCCACGGCGCCACGAGGCGCGAGACCTCGACATTGAGGGGCAGGGCACGGCTCTCGCCGTCCTCGGTGAACCAGACCGACATGCCGCTGGGATGTCCGTTGGCATCGAGCACGTCGATGACGTCCACGGGTGCCATGACGAAGGCCCCGACCGCATCCAGGTACGCACCCCTCAGCGTGACCAGGGAACTGTCCTCGTGGACGTCCGCAGGGATGAGGAGGCCGGCCATGATCGACGTATCGGCGCGTTCGGTGCCGTCGGCATGGACCGCGACGACTGGTCGACGGTGACCGCTCGCACACTCGCACAGCGGCTGCGCGAGGTGGGCATCGAGGCGAGCATGGACTCCCTGGCCGCCATGCTCGACCGACGCGTGCAGTCGCTCGTCATCGCGATGGCGTGGACGGTGGAGCGGGCCCGCACCTTCCTGGAGGGCGACGGTCTCACCGACATCGTCGCGTTCCTCCAGGGCGCCTGACCCTCGGGAGCAATGACGCGGCTAGCGTCCGGCGGGCAGTGACCGGGTGACCTCTGCGACCAGGTCGGGAAGCTGCGAGGCGAGAACGAACATCGTTCCGGTGACCGTCAGCGACGTGGTCGCGGGCTTGCCCGGCACGGTGGGACCGGTGGCGTACTGCGTACCGGTGATGACGAAGGCGCGCTGCAGGTTCTGCAGGCGGCCGACGAAGGCATCCAGCACGGCGGGATCGCCTTCGACGGTGATCGTCATCGGCAGCGTGGCAATCTTCACTCCGATCGACTCCGCCGCCGTGGCGGTCACCGAGTTAGCGCCCGCAGGTGTTGCAGCGGTCAAGGGAACCGGCGCGGCCGGGCTGATCGCCAGGATTCCGTCGGGGGAGATGCCGCTGTCACGCGCCGCCGCGGTGATGTCATTGAGAACGACGGGCAGGTCCGCCTGCTGCGGCATCGTGCGAAACAGCGCCTCGGCGCGCGCCGCGACGGCGGGAGCCTGGTCGGCCAGCGTGCGCAGGCGCCCCACCCGCGCCGTCAGAGCGGTGTTGCTGGCGTCGACCGACGCGGCACGCTCCTGCAGGTCCGCGGCCTGCGAGAAGCGTGGGCCGAGAATTCCGAACCACAGGATCGCGCCCATGATGAGCACGAGGACGACGCCGATGATGCCCTGGGTGCGCGGCGACATCGGTGCCCGATGCCGGCGGCCGGCGGGACTTGCGGCGGTCATGGTGCTCACGGCGTGGCTCCCTGGGTGACGGTGCCCTGGCCTGCGGGTGCACCGGGCGATGCAGTGGCTGCTGGATCAGTGGCGGCGGGGCGCGGCGTGGCGCGCTCGATGAGGTCGTCGATGGCCTTCTGATCCAGCGGAGTGCGCAGCCCGGCCGGGGAGATGCCGAACGATGCGGTGAAGTCCACGTGCGCGGGAGCCTCGGTGGAGGCGGCGACGAAGACGGACGACTCCAGGAACGGGCCGTCCAGCACCGGATCGGCGTCGACCCGAGCGAGGAACTCCGAGATGGCGGCGCGTGTCGTGGCGCTGCCCGACAGACTCACACAGCCCACCGAGATCTTGGTGGTGAACGGCGACGGGTCCGGGCAGGAGAACAGGTGGGCCTGGCCCTGGAGGACGGCTGCGGGGTCGGGAAGTCCGGAGTACGTGGCCGCCACCTGGGTGAGGGTGATGTCCGGGCCCGCAGCCGTGCGCACGCGGTCGACGATGCCGGCGGCATCGGGATCGGAGGCGAGCGCGGTGCTCACGAGCTTCTCCTGCGCCACGATCGCCTCCTGCAGGTGGCTCACGGCCGCATAGGAGTCGACCTGGGCGCGCAGCGAGGCGTTCTGCTCCTCCGCCGACGTGACGAGGGTCTGAGCCTGGTCGATGGACGATCCCTGCAGGTACCACGCCACGCCGCTGACGACCACCAGGCCGATCGCCACGGCCACAAGCGATCGGCGGATGCGGTGCACGCGCACCGCGGCGCTCACGCTGGCGGGAAGCAGGTTGACCGCGGGCAGCTGCGCGCGAGCCGTGGCCGGCCCCATGCCGGAAGTGCGGGCGGTGCCGTCGCTCTGGGAAGTGTCGGATTCGGCGCTGCCGCGACGCAGGGTGAGGGACAGGGCCATGTCAGGAGGCCATCGCCAGGCCGGCGGCGATCGCCAGCGAGTGCGGATGCTCCACGCGCACGCCGCGACGCGGGCCGCGGGCAACGTCGTCCAGGCTGATCACCCGGACGGGGGTGCGCAGCTCGGTCTGCAGACGGCTGTCGAAGCCGTCGATGAGGGCACCGCGCCCGGTGAGGACGATCTCGGAGAGGGACTCCTCGGGGTGGCCGGCCAGGTAGTAGTCCAGCGAGTTGCGGACCTCGCCGATGACGCGCCCGGCCCACGTCGACGCCAGGGTCATGACGGCCTGCGTGCGCGGATCGGCGTCGGCCTCGGGCGCCAGCGGCAGACCGCCGAAGATGCCCGACTCTCGCAGCGGAGTGATGACCGGCACCGGACCTCGCAGACCGATACGGACCTTGAGCTCATCGGCGTCAGCAGCCGACAGGCCGAACCGCTCAGCGATGGTCGCGGTGGCCGATCCGGCTCCGGTGCTCGCCACACTGCGCAGGAACCGCGGCTGCCCGTCGACATGGAGAACGACGGTCACGGTGTCGTGACCGACATCGACGATCGCGGCGAGGGCGCCCGTCTGGGACACCGTCCCTCCGCAGGCCGCACGGATGAGCGCGAAGGCGGGGGAGTCGGCGGCGATCGGCACGAGGTTGGCCCGGCGCAGGCACTCGGCGGTGTCGACGATCGCGTCGGTGGGGGAGGCCACCAGGAGGGTTCGGCTCATCTCCATCGACTGGCCGGACCCTTCGGTGCGCACGTAGTCACCCAGGGTGTGGTGACCGAGTTCGACAGTGGCCAGGTCGACGGGGAGGGCGTCGGTCACCTGGTAGCGCAGCGCCAGGCTGAAGTCCGGTTCGGGCATCCACGGCAGGTCGACCTGACGGGTGATGACGCTGGGGGCGGCCAGGGAGAAGCACACCCGACGGGTGCCGAAGCGGCCCTTGCGCCACAGGGTGCGCAGGGCGCGGGCGAGGGCGCGGGGATCGGTGACCTGGCCGTTGACCACGACACCGGGCTCCAGCGGCACCTGCGCTGCGTGGGCGATCGTGTAACCGGAGCCCTTCTTGCGCAGGCGCACCGCGCTCACCTGGGTGGCACCGATGTCCAGACCCACGACCGCCCCGTGATCGGGTCGGGCGGCCCGGCGTCGACGGCTGGGCTCCCAGGCCTGGGTCGAGCGCTTGCGCAGCTTCATGGTGTCCGTATCGGCGCGGTCGAGCCGAAACACCATCCATGGTGCTGCCCACCGGTCCCGACCTCGTCCTCGCCGCGGCGCCCCATGCCCCGGTGCGGCTGGCCGACCTGCTGGCCCAGGCCGTGGCGATGGGTGCCTCGGACGTGCACATCAAGGCGTCGGCGGTGCCGGCCGTGCGGGTGGACGGCGACCTCCGTCCCACCGGATTCCCCGTCCTCACCGAGCGGCAGGCCGCCTTCCTCGTCGAGCAGGCGCTCGTGGCGGCCGCGGACCGCGAGACCCTCCTGCGCGACGGGCAGGTCGACTTCGCGTACGTCGACGACACCGGGGAGCGGTTCCGCGGCAATGCGTACCGCACGCGAGGGGCGACCGCGATGGTGCTGCGTCACGTGCGCGCCCATGTGCCCGCCCTCGGCGACCTGGGGTTCCCGCCGGTCATGAGCAGCCTGGCGCTCCTGGAGAGCGGCCTCATCATCGTGAGCGGACCGACGGGGTCCGGCAAGTCCACGACGCTGGCGTCGATGGTCGACTGCATCAACCGGTCCCGCCGCTGCCACATCCTCACGATCGAGGACCCAATCGAGTTCGTCCATCATGACGACCAGGCCTCGGTGAGCCAGCGCGAGGTGCTCACCGACACCGTCGACTTCGCCAGCGCCCTGCGTGCCGGCATGCGCCAGGACCCCGACGTCATCCTCGTCGGTGAGATCCGTGACGCCGAGACGATGCGCACCGCCCTGCAGGCCGCCGAGACCGGCCACCTGGTGCTCACCAGCCTGCATGCCAAGACTGTCGTCGACGCGGTCAACCGCGTGGTCGACCTCTTCCCCCGTGACGAGCAGCAGCAGATGCGCCGGTCGATGGCCGAGACCCTGCGGGCCCTGGTCTGCCAGCGCCTGCTGCCCACGGGTGGTCGTCGCGCCCTGGCACTGGAGCTGTGCGTGGGCACGACCCGCGTGCAGGACGCGATCGCCGATGCCGAGCGGACGGCCGACCTGGAGGAGATCCTCAGCGAGAGCGGCTTCTACGGCATGCGCACCTTCCAGCAGGACCTCGTCGACCTGGTGATGTCCGGTCGCGTGACCCTGGCGGAGGCGGAGAAGGTCGCGACGAGGCCGACGGACCTGCGGGTCGCGCTGCGGCGCGCCGGATCGAAGGAGGTCGCATGACCATTCAGGACCAACCCGCCAGCGCACTGGACGTGCTCCTGCGCGACGGGCTCGTGACGCCCGAACAGGTGCAGGCCGCGCACGCCACCGGTGGTGCCCAGGGTGCGGTGAAGGCGCTCGTCGATGCCGGCCTGGTCTCGTCGCATGACGTCCTGCGGTCGACGGTCACCGCGGCGGGCATGGAGTACGTCGACATCCTCAACGCCTCGCTGGATCCGGCCTGCCTGGCGCTGCTGTCGCCGGAGCAGGCCCGTCGCTACGGCGTCGTTCCGGTCCGCTCGGAGGGTTCGGTGCTCATCGTCGCCTCCGACACCACGACGGCCATGGACTGGCAGGTGCGCGACGACCTGCAGGCCGTGACGCGCCGGTCGGTGCGGTTCGCCTGCGCGCTCAAGCAGGACCTCGTGACCCGCCTCAACCAGGTGTACCGGGCCGAGGCCGAGCTGGGCGAACTCGTGCGCGACATGCTCGACGACGAGCCGACGATCGACCTGGCCGCACCGGTTGCCTCGACGACCGACGCGCCGCTGGTGCGCTACGTGAACCTGCTGCTCAACCAGGCGATCTCCGACCAGGCCTCCGACATCCACGTCGAGCCCACCGAGAGCAGCATCCGCATCCGCTTCCGGATCGACGGCGTGCTCACCGAGATGACCCCGGCTCCCAAGGAGATCCAGACCGCGATCATCTCCCGGCTGAAGATCATGTGCGACATGGACATCGCGGAGAAGCGGCGTCCGCAGGACGGTCGCCTGTCGGTGTCGTCGCAGGGCCGCAAGGTCGACCTGCGCGTGAACTGCCTGCCCACCGTGTGGGGCGAGAAGATCGTCATGCGCATCCTGGACAACTCCTCGGCACAGCTGGGGCTGCCCGACCTGGGCTTCACTCCGTCGGACCTCGATCGCTGGCGCTCGGCCTACCAGCGCCCCTACGGCATGCTCATCGTGAGCGGACCGACGGGGTCGGGCAAGTCCACGTCGCTCTACGCAACGCTCAACGCGGTGGCGCGGCCGCAGATCAACGTCGTCACGGTCGAGGACCCGGTGGAGTACCGCATCCCGGGCATCAATCAGGTGCAGGTCAACGGCAAGGCCGGTCTCACCTTCGCGTCGTCGCTGCGTGCGATCCTGCGGGCCGATCCCGACGTCATCCTCATCGGCGAGATCCGCGACCACGAGACCGCACAGATCGCCATCGAGGCCGCCCTCACCGGCCACCTCGTCCTCACCACGCTGCACACCAACGACGCTCCGAGTGTGGTCACCCGCCTCACCGAGATGGGGATCGAGCCGTTCCTCGTCGGCTCGGCGCTGCAGTGCGCCACCGGGCAGCGCCTTGCGCGCCGCCTGTGCCCCACGTGCAAGCGCCCGTCGCAGGTGACTCCTGCGGATCTCGCCGCGGTCGGATTCGTCGTGCCCGCCGACGTCACGCCGACGATCTTCGAGCCGGTCGGGTGCGTGAGCTGTGCCGGCACCGGGTATCGCGGGCGCCTCGCCCTCCACGAGGTCATGCCGATGTCACCGGAGCTCGCTGATCTCACCGCCCGTCGGGCCACATCCGACGAGCTGCGTCGCGTCGCCCTCGATCAGGGCATGCGATCGCTTCGCGACAACGGCTGGCTTCGGGTGGCGCAGGGCGTCACCACCGTGGCCGAGGTGCTGCGGGTGGTCGCATGACGCTCCCGTTGAGCGATCCGCTCGCCGTCACCCCACCGGTCATGCAGCCCCCGGTCGTGCCGGCACCCGTCATGCAGCCCCCGGTCATGCATCCGGCGGCGCCCGTGTCGGCTGCCGTCCCGCCGCCGGTGGCTCCGCCGGCCGCCAGTCGTGTCGGCGTCGCCGAGGCCGCGGCCCACGACCTCGACCTCGACGAGGCCCTGCGCGTGCTGGTCGCCCGCGGGGGCTCAGACCTGCACCTGTCGGCGGGTGCCCCGCCGATGATGCGCGTGCACGGACGCATGCTGGCGCTGCCGGGCATGTCCGCCCTCACCGCCACCGAGATCCAGGCGTGCGTCTACGCGATCATCACCGAGCGCCAGAAGCAGCGCTTCGAGGAGGCTCGCGAACTTGACTTCGCCTACGCCCTGCGCGGCGCAGCACGGTTCCGCGTCAACCTCATGTGGCAGCAGGGCGCCGTCGGTGCGGTGTTCCGTGCGATCCCGTGGGAGATCACCCCGCTGGAGTCCCTCGGCATGCCGGAGGTCGTGGGCACCTTCGCCGACCTGCCGCGTGGCCTAGTGCTGGTGACCGGGCCCACGGGATCGGGCAAGTCCACGACACTTGCCTCGATCATCGACCGCGCCAACGGCAACCGCGAGGGTCACATCGTCACGATCGAGGACCCCATCGAGTTCGTGCACCGGCACCGCTCGTGTGTGGTCAACCAGCGTGAGGTCGGCCTGGACACCCTGTCGTTCCAGGACGCGCTGAAGCATGCGCTGCGCCAGGACCCCGACATCATCCTCGTGGGCGAGCTGCGCGATCTGGAGACCATCGCCATCGCCCTCACCGCGGCCGAGACCGGCCACCTGGTGCTCGCCACGCTGCACACGTCGTCGGCGCCGTCGACCATCGACCGGGTGATCGACGTGTTCCCGGCCGGGCAGCAGGCGCAGATCCGGGCCCAACTTGCCGGATCCCTCGCTGGCATCGTCTGTCAGGCACTGTGCCGCACCGCCGACGGCCAGGGGCGGGTGGCAGCCACCGAGGTGCTCGTCGCCACGCCGGCCGTGCGCAACCTCATCCGCGAGGGCAAGCTTCCGTCGCTGCCGTCGGCGCTGCAGACGGGCTCCCGGTTCGGCATGCACACGCTCAACCAGAGCCTCGCGGGGCTGGTGTCGGAGGGGCGCATCACCTACGAGACCGCGCGCGAGCACTGCTCGGATGCGGCCGAACTCCATCAACTGCTGGGGATGGCACCCGATGCCACAGGCTGAGTACCTCGTCAAGGCGCGGGCGCGCAACGGTCGACTCGTCGAGAGCCGGATGGCGGCGCAGAGCGAGTCCGACGCGATCGCACGCGTCAAGGGCCTGGGGCTGACGCCCATCGCCGTCGACCGTGCGAACGTTGGCCTCAAGCGCGAGATCCGCTTCGGGCGTGGCCGGGTGACGACGAAGGACCTCGCGGTTGTGAGCCGTCAGTTCGCGACCATGCTCGCCGCAGGCCTGCCCATCCTGAGATGCCTGGCGATCCTGGAGGAGCAGGTCACCAGTCGACGGCTGGGGGAGATCCTGGGTCAGGTGCGACGCGCGGTCGAGGAGGGCTCGCCCCTGTCCGATGCCCTCGGTGAGCATCGCGAGATCCCGCTCGTCATGGTCTCGATGGTCCGGGCCGGCGAGGTCGGTGGCTTCCTGGACGCCACCCTCGTGCAGGTCGCCGAGTCCCTCGAGGCCGACGTCAAACTGCGCTCGCGCATCAAGTCGGCCCTCACCTACCCGGTGGCGGTCGCGGTGATCGCCGTGATCATCACCACCGGCATGCTGCTGTTCGTCGTGCCGGTGTTCGCCGGCCTCTTCGCGTCCTTCGGCGGCGAGCTGCCCCTGCCGACCCGGATCCTCGTGGGGGTCTCGGACACCCTGCGCAACCCGTTCGTGCTGCTGCCCCTCATCACCGCGATCGTGGTCGGAACGGTGCTCTACCGGCGCAACCGGCGCAGTGAGCGCATCCGGCGCATCGTGGAGCCGCTGCGATTCCGGCTCCCGGTGTTCGGGCCGCTGTTCGCCAAGGTGGCGCTGGCCCGGTTCACGCGCAATCTGTCATCGCTGCTGGGGGCGGGAGTACCGATCCTGTCGGCTCTCGACGTCGTGGCCGAGACGGCGGGCAACGTGGTGATCGCCGATGCGGTGGCGGCCGTGAAGGAGAGCGTGCGCCAGGGTTCGGGCATGGCCCGGCCGCTGGCCAAGCACCCGATCTTCCCGGACATGGTCGTCCACATGATCGCCGTGGGCGAGGACGCCGGCGCCCTGGACACCATGCTGGGCAAGGTGGCCGACTTCTACGACCAGGAGGTCGAGGCCACCACGGAGCAGCTCATGGCCCTCATTGAGCCGGTCATGATCCTGGGCCTGGGCGCCATCGTGGGCGGCATGATCATCGCGATGTACCTGCCGATCTTCAAGATCTTCGACCTGGTGAAGTGACCGGGGCGGATTTCGGGCCGATACCCACCGCGGAGGGCGTCGCGCCCGCCGCCCCCGCAAGGGGCTCGACGCAGTGGAGATCACAATGATGCTCAGTTCGCTCAAGCAGCGCCGGGAGGACGGGGAGTCGGGCTTCACCCTCATCGAACTCCTCGTCGTCGTCGCCATCATCGGCATCCTGGCGGCCATCGCCATCCCGGTGTTCCTCAACCAGCGCTCGGCCGCCCGTGACGCGTCGGTGAAGTCCGACATCAACGGCATCGCCAAGTTCATGGAGACCTACTACACGACCAAGAGCGCCTACCCCACGGACGCTCAGGCCAAGGCGCTCGCCTCGGTCGACCAGCCCAAGCTGTCGACGGGCAACACCTACACGATCACGGTGAACTCCTCCGCCGGCACCTACACGATCGTGGGCTGCAATGCGGAGTCCAAGAACCAGTTCACGTACGACTCGGCGAACGGCGGCCTGAAGCCGGATCCGACCTCGACCACGAACACCTGCTCGGCCACGGCCGGCGCGGCGGGCGTGTACGCGATCGCCTAGTCCCCAGCGAACCGCCGACGGCGGTCGTTCCCCCCGCGAGGGAGGAGCGGCCGCCGTCGCTCTTTGCGCGCTCGGGTTTACCCGGGGCGTCCGCAGCCAGTGCCGCGACAAAAGTGGGCCAAGCCTGAGTAAAGCCAGTAGGGGTCTACTGGACAGGGTTGAATCCTTCGTGTTCCCTGTCATACAGGGGACTACAGATAGGGCTCTTCATGAACGGCAGTGCGGTGAATTCAGTGGAGGCACCCGTCGAGGTGGTGCTGGCGGTTCAGGCGACCCAGCAGTCCTCGGCTCTCCTGCAGGAGCGGCTCCAGCGGCTCCTGGCCACCTTCGGCTGGCTACGGGTGATCGACGACCGAGTGAGCCCGGAGGGGCGCAGCGTTCGTCTGGGCGCGCTCCTGGGTGCCCCTGCGGCGATCCGCGCCGGTGAGCCGGAGGCGCAGATGGCCGTCGGCGGTCTGGTCGACGTTCTCGACGAACTCGAGCCGTGGGAGCCGATGTTCGTGGCGCCGATGGTGTCGGAGGAAGCCGCATGAGCGAGGACCTGCTCATCACGGCGAGCAACCGGCAGGGGCGCCGGATCCCGCGCCTGGTCGTCCGCGGCATGGACGAGGGGGAGATCCTCGCGCTGGCTCCCGCGATGGTGTGCGATCGCGTGCACTGGGACGGTGACGCGGCCGTCTCGACGCACGACATCGTCACCGCGCTTCCCTACGAGGCTGCGACCCGGCGGTGGAGCGATGGCCAGCACCGCATCTGGGTGCCGCAGGGCATGGGTGCGCAGGCGCGCGACGACATTGCCCAGTGGTGCCAGGAGAACGACGTCGCCGCCCACAACATGCGGGTGGAGACCGGTGTGCCCTTCCGCAACGTGGACGCGATCCCGGACGGACTCTTCGGTGAGCTGGTGATGGCCGCGGTCGACTGGCTGTACCCGCGCACCTTCGCGATTCGCCGCAAGCTCATGGCCGACCTCGATCTCATCGATGACGACGACGTGCGCTCGATGATGTACCTGTTCATCAGCGATCACGCCGACCGCTATGACGCCGACCGGCTCGGTCGCAACGGCACTCTCACCTTCCTGGTGTTCATGCTGGGCAAGCTGCGCAAGTGGCCGCAGGATGCGGCGCGGGCCGCGTACGGTCGCACCACGATCGATGACCAGCTGCGCTTCCGCCGGCTGGAGGACGAGTCGCTGGCGACCCAGCATCGCCGCACCACCGACGCCGAGCTCGCCGAGCTCACGGGCACCACGGTGGGTGACGTCCGTAAGCGCCGCCAGGCCGTGGCCACCACCCACGCCCTGCGCGTGCCGAGGTCCCTGGTGAGCCGCGCCGACGACGACGATGCGCAGTCAGTGTCGTGCGACCAGGTGGGTCTGATCGCCGCGGAGACAGCGGATGATGCGTGCCTGTCGCGGGCGACCGCACAGGTGCTCACCCGCGCCGTACTCGACTCGTGCCTGCGTCGCGATCGCAGCGGCGCGCTGCGGGCCGATGCGATGGCGCTGGCCTGCACCTACCTCACCTTCTGGGGCGAGCGCACCCGCCAGGACGTGGCGCAGGCCCTGGGGGTTCTGCCCAAGGCCGTCGGCGCCGCCGTCACCCGATCGGTATCGGCCATGGGCGAGAGCCTGGGCGGGGCCCTGGGCGCGGACGACGGACTCACCGCGCTCCTGCAGCCGGCATGACCGCGACCCCCATCCCGTGGGTCTTCACCGACGAGTCCGGGATCCTGCAGTGGACGTGGCTGACCGACCACCTCGTGGCCCGGATCAGCGGAACGAGTGCCATGGTCGACGGACAGCGCCATGTGGCGTCGTACGGGTGGGAGCTCTGCGATCGCATGACCGCGGTCGACGGACTGCCACGCCTGCTCATCGAAGGGCGGGCAGGGACCTTCGACGAGGCCGAACGCGCCGTGCGCGAGCACGTGGGCAAGGCCTATGACCCGCGACTGGGCTATCGGGCGTACGCGGGCGGCGAGGCGACGACGTTCACCCTCGGCACCGGCGAGCGTCGCGACCTGGCGTCCTACCTCGGCTCGCGCTGCAGCCTCACCGTGCGCGAGTCCGGCGCCGCCACCGTCATGGTCGTCGGTGACCTCTCGGTACGTCACTACTCCCTTGTCGTGCGTGACGGCGCGGTGGCCCGCGACGTCATCCCTGAGCATGTTGTCCACATCGACCATGTCGGCCCTGGCGGTCCCGGTGGCGGCATGTCACTGTCGAGCGTGGAGTCCGGCGGTCGACTGCTGCGGCAGGAGTGGAGTCCGGGCTGCACCGGTCGTCCCGGATTCGACGTGGGCACCGTCGACCACGGGGGAGCGGCCCCCTGCCCGATCCATGAGCGCCAGGCCCCCTGGGTCACCAGCCAGCCGATACCCGCCTCATGAGGATCGGACGCACGTCGGGGCAGGCCCTGTGGGATGTGGCACGCGGACGCACCGGGGCGATCGTCGTCACCGATCGGCGCAGCGGACATCGGGCACGCGTCTTCACCGTCGACGGCTGCGCCTACGCGGTCGAGCTCGACCACTATGCCCCGTCCATCACCGACCGCATCGTCGCGCAGGGCGAGGTGAACGAGGACGACATCCGAGCCCTGGCCCTCTCCACCGCGGACAGTGGTCGTCCGATCGGTCGCGTCGCGGTCGAGCGGGGACTCATCGCCATCGATGCCCTCGCTGCGATCCATCAAGAGCTTCTCGTCGCCGGTGTCGGGGCCCTCTCGACCCTGCGCTCGGTGCGCGTGGAGTTCGAGGAGGGCGTGACGACCGGCGAGCAGTGCGCCCTTCCGGTCGATCTCGACGAACTTCGCGCGTTGGTGCAGGTGCGTCGCGAGCGCACGGAGGCCACCTGGCGCACCGTCACGCTGCAGGGCAGCCCGGTCGACACCGGGCTGGTGGTCTCCGGACGCCACGTGTCCGGCGACGCCCCCGAGGTCGCGGCGTTCCTCACCGAGGCCGGTCGTGGCGGAAGTGTCGATGCGGTCGCCGGACGCCTGGGTCTCACGCGTGCCGAGGCGGTGCACCTGGCCGCGCTCGTCGTCCTGCAGCGACGCGCGGAGGCGGTGTCGGTGCCGGTCGAACAGTCCGACCACTACGTCGTCCCCGAGCAGTTCGGCTCGGTCGACCTCGGTTCCCCGCGCGCCACGACGACCGCGGACACCGGTGCGCCTGACTCGACCGATGTGGCCGAGCTGCACCGGCTCATCGCCGACCTGGAATCGCGACTGGAGCAGGCACGTGCCGACCTCGCGCGTGCTGTCATGGCCGGCGTGGGCGGCTCCTCGTGACCACCGACCTGGCGCTCATCGCCGTGGTGGCCGCCGGCCTCCTCGGCCTGATCGTGGGGTCCTTCCTCAACGTCGTCATCCATCGCGTGCCGCAGGGCCGCTCAGTGGTACGCCCGCGGTCGGCGTGCCCGTCGTGCGGTGCGGGCATCACGCCGCGCGATGAGGTACCGGTTCTGTCCTGGCTGCTCCTGCGCGGTCGCTGCCGTTCCTGCCGCGCAAGTATCAGTGCGCGCTACCCCCTGGTCGAACTGGCCAACGGTGTGCTGTGGGGGGCCATGGCGTGGTGGTGCCTCGTGGGGTCCGGACCTGCGGGTCTCCTGCCACTCCTCCTCGTCCTCACCTCCGCGTGCCTGGCGCTGGCACTCATCGACCTCGACGTCCATCGACTTCCGAACGCGATCGTCTACCCGCTCTACCCGATCACCGCTGTCGGCCTCGTGGTCGCCTGGCTGATCTCGGGGGAGTCCAACGTCACCGGGGCCCTCATCGGCGCTGTGCTCTGGACGACGGTCACCGGGGTGCTCCACGTCCTCACGCGCGGGCGCGGCATGGGACTCGGCGACGTCAAGCTCTCCCCGGTCCTGGGGGCCACCGTCGGCTGGGTCGGCATCGGTGCCTCGGCCTCGGGCCTGTTCGCGTCCTTCCTCCTGGGCGGTGCCGTGGCCGTTGTGCTGCTCGTCGCCGGACGAGCGCGACGACGCCAGGCCATCGCCTTCGGCCCGTTCCTCATCGCCGGTGCCGCCGTGGGCCTGGTGCTGGGACCGGCCCTGGCCGCCTGGTATCTCGGCGCTGCCTCCGGGGCGATCGTTGCCTGACATGCCGTGGCTCACGGGGCGAGGAGGCCCGAATCGGTCCGATACCGCCCTCACAGGGGACCCGCGAAGGAGGACGATGGACACCCGGATCGAGGTCGACGACGCCGGACGAGAGTGTCTCGTGCGACGCGGGTGGGGTCTGGTGACGTCTGTCGCCCCCGTTGGAATCATCGATCCGGCCGGCTTGGCCACGTCCCATCGGATCACCATCACCTGCGAAGTCGTCGCCGGACGGGCCGGGTCGATCCGCTTCGCCGCCTACCCGATCGTCGGCGCGGGAAGCCCGCTCCTGGACGTCGCCCTGGCCGCGCACCACGACGGGCTTCCGGTCGAGTGGCAGGCGCGCTGGTCGCGGCACGCGTGGATCGCGGCCGACCTTCCGGTGAGCGCGCTCAATCTGGTCACCGATGCCTCGTGCACCCTGCTGGCCCTCACCGTGCGCACCGAGGACGGGCTCATCGACATCGCGATCCCGGACTTCGTCCCCGCCGAGTGGCTGGAGGAGTCGTCATGAGCGATCAGGATCGCGCCCTGCGCGAAGGCCTGGAGCTGTTCGGTGGCACCTCGACCCCGACGCCCACGGTCACCGGCGTCTTCGGAGCGACCGATCCCGATGCCCTGCTCGCCCGGATGTCGACGGTGAGCCAGGACGACCTCGGCAGCGACTTCTTCGCCGGCCATGCCGCCGTCATCGACGAGCAGGCCCGGGAGATCTTCCGCGACAGCCTGCATGCGATGGCCGACCCGGTCGTCGCTCCGGCGGCGCCCGTCGGCGCCGCAATCACCGCGAGTGCGACGATGCTGGTGGATCCCACGCCCGCTCCCGCCGCTTTCGGATCCGCCTCGTCTGCGTCGCCTGAGTGGTCGTCGACACCGGTGCCGGTAACGACATCGCTGCTCACGCCCGTGCAGCGCGAATTCGTCCTCTACGGCCCGGCCGGCCGCCGGGGTGCACGATGAGCGCGACGTCGTCGGGTACGGGCCCCGCGGTCATCGTCGTCGCCGAGCGCACGGTGAGCGACCTGCTCGCCGGTCACGGCGTGCACTGGACGGTGCAGGACCGTCAAGGCTCCATCGCAGCGATGTGGGATGCGCTGTCCGGCGGCCGCCTGGATGCCCAGTCGCGCATCCTGGTCTTCTCCGACTCCCTGCTCGACGGAACGCCGAGTGCGGACACCGAGCTCATCGCCACCGCCCGTGCGATCGTGGCGATGTCGGCAGCGGGCGCGCATGTGTTCGTCGCGCTGTGGCGTCCGGAGGGACTGGAGGTCCTGCAGGCGGCCATCGCGCAGGCGGCGGTTGCGCAGCGCCTGGATCCGCAGCGGCTCCCGTACACGTTCCTGCCGGTAGTGCAGGGAGGACGTGCGGTGCTCGACACCATGCGTCGGGTGCTCGACGGCGAGGTTGAGTTCCCCGACGACTACCGGCCTGATATCGATGCGCCGCTTGCCCGCGAGGGGTTCTCCGGCTCGCGACTGTGGCAGGAGGCGGCGGCAGCGACTCTGCCATCGTCACCGAGTGTCGTCACGACCCCGGCGGCCTCCACGCACGCAGTCGACGTCGGTGCGCATGCGGTCGTACCGGAGTCCGACGTCCCGGCCCAGGCGAGTGCCGACCTGCTCGCCCGGCCGCGTCCCGCGGGTCAGACGACCATCACCGTCACGTCGAGCAAGGGCGGTTCGGGCAAGTCGACGTGCGCGCTGCTCCTGGCCGGTGCGATCGCCACCTCGTCCCGAGATGCCGGTGCTCCGCTATCGGTGTGCCTGGTCGACATGGACACCCGTGACGGACAGGTGGCCAGCCTCATCGGGCGGTTCATGCCGACCGCGCTCAACATTCGCGTCCAGCCGGTGTGGGACGAGGAGGCGATCCGCCGCCACGTCGTGCGCGACGAGCTCATGGGCATCGACACCGTGCTCGCACCAATCCGGCCGCGCACGGCCGATGCTGTGGGTGCGGAGTTCTACCGCGCGATCATCCGCTCACTTAAGCGTATGTACGACGTTGTCATCATGGACACCAGCGTGCAGTACCTCGATCCGCTCATCGCCGATGTCTGCCTGCCGGAGGCCGATGAGGTGCTGTTCGTCACGACGCTGGCATCCACGGCAGTGCAGGGCATGGCTCGCGCTCTGCGCGAGATCACGGCACCGGTCGACGAGTCCGGCATGGGCGTTCCGCGCGAGCGCATCGGCATCGTCGTCAACCAGTCGGTCGCCGACGTGGGCATGGAACGTGACCAGGTGCTGGCCGCGGGCCTCGGAGTCCCGGTCGTCGGCGTCATCCCGCTGGCCACCAAGGACGTCCTCACCGCCACCAACCTCACCCGGATGTCGGCCCTGCTCGACCATCCCCTTCTGGGCCCGGCCTACAACGAGCTGGCCCGGGTCTGCCTGCCGGGGCGCGACCTCATGCCGTGGCGCACCTCCGAGCTCGTGGGGGCATCGGCCGCCGCTTCGGCATCGGGGTTGCAGGCCTCCGACGCCGACGGACGTCGACGCGGACTGTTCCGGAGATAGGGGAGTGACGATGACGCAGGAGCCCTTCACCCTTCCGACGGTCGAGCCGCGGGTGGTCGTCGACCCGCAGGCACCGGCCGCACGCACCCCGACGTGGTTCGCCGCCGCAGCCACCTCGGTGGCCGACGACGTGCTCGCCCTGGCTCCCGAGCTCCTGGCCCAGGACGTGGAGTGCCCGGACCTGGCTCTCGAGGCCGACCTGGTGCAGATCTACGCGCCGGAGTTCCGCGAGCACTTCTCGCAGCAGCCGGCGGTCATTCTGGATTCCATCGGCACGGCCGATCCGCATGAGATCGTCGTACTCCCCGCGGTCGACACCACACCGCGCACGTCCGTTCAGCTGGGGCTGCTGCGCGAGATCGCGTTTCTCGACGGCGCCTGACCCCCGACGGGACGCCGAACCTGCGCGTCAGTCGTGTGACGTGACCGTGCCGGCGAGACGTTTCGTCTCGGCTGCACTGAGGCCAGTGGCGCCGGCCACCTGCGCGACCGGGAGGCCACGCTGAAGGAGACGGAGTGCCTCGCGCCGCGCTGACGCCTTCGAGCGGATGGTGGCGGCCTCGTCATCGCGCACCTGCGGTGTGCCGCTGGCGTCGGTGGTGATGTCGTAGAGGATCTGGCGCACGCGTGACGGCGAGATGCCCAGCTGATGGGCAAGTGCGGTGTAGCCGTACCAGCCCGACAGTGCACTTCCCTTGGCGTACGCCTCCTTGACCGCGTCGCGGCGTACGTCCTTGACCTCGTCGATCACCGCGGTGAGGGCCTCCAGCAGTCGCGTTGCCCCCATCGCCCGCTCGATCGGGTGCGTGAGTGTGGACATCTGGTCGATGGCGGCCAGGAGGACGTTGGTGGCGCGGGCACTCACGCGCTCGGCTCCGGCAACCCCCGCCGCGGAGGGTTCCAGCTCCGGAGGGATGGGGCGCTGACGAGCCGAGCGGGAGGAGGACGAACGGTTGGCCATCGCGCCTCCCTCCTCGATGACGGTCAGGTGACCGTCCTCGTGAGCGTAAGGCATCAGGGGGATGCGGGACAGTTCCGGGACGCGCCCTGTGCACAGGTCCCATCGGGGTCAGGGAGACTAGGCCCATGCGCTCCCGGCGGACCCGCGCGATTATCGCGGTGCTCGTGGTGGCGGCGCTCACGCTGCTCCTGCTCGACCTGCGGGGCGGCCGAAGCCCCTTCAGCGGCGTGCGCAGCGTGGCGGAGAACGCCCTCGGCGCCCTGGAGAAGGCGACCTCTGTGGTGTTCACGCCGGTGATCGGCGCGTCGTCGTGGTGGTCGACCATGCGCGACCAATCGCAACAGATCCGCGACCTCACCGCGCAGAACGAGAAGCTGGCCACAACCGTGCGGGAGCAGGCCAACGACGCCGGTCGCGTCGCCGCACTCGACGGTCTCCTGCGCGTGGCCAGCGTAGGCAAGTACACCGTGGTCCCGGCCGAGGTCATCGCCGTCGGCCCCGCGCAGGGATTCACCTGGACGGTCACGATCGACGCCGGTCGCGACGACGGCCTGGAGCCGGACATGTCCGTCATCAACGGTCAGGGTCTGGTGGGGCGCGTGCTGAAGACGACGGCCTCGACCGCGACGGTCGTCCTCATCATCGATTCCTCGTCCGCGGTGGGTGCGCGTATCGCCGGCTCGCAGGAGATCGGCATCGTCGCCGGCACCGGAAGCCAGGACGTGATGGAGTACCAGCTCCTTGACCCGCGCGCCGATGTGCGCCTCGGCGATGCGCTGGTGACCTTCGGCAGCAAGGGTGGTCGACCCTTCGCACCGGGTCTTCCCATCGGCGAGGTCACCCAGGTCAAGGGCACCGCGGGCCAGCTCACCCGCATCGCCGATGTGCGCCCCTATGTCGATGTCTCGCGGCTGAGCATCGTCGGTGTCGTCACGCGCCCGCCGCGCACCGACCCGCGCGACTCTGTGCTGCCGAGCGGTGTGGCGAGTTCCGCTGCGGCGGCCGCCGACGGCTCGCTCCCGGCACCGCTGGGGGCGGGTGCGTCACCGGCGGCGTCCGATGCGCAGGGCAATACCCTCGTGCCGTCGGCGGCAGCGACTCCGGCACCTGGTCCCTCGACCCTCGATCCCACGCCGGCGGGCTAGGTCATGTGGCGCCAGTGGCTGCTCGTGGTGACCTCGCTCGTCGTCGCCGACGTGCTGCAGGTCGCGGTGCTCGCGCGCCTGGGCCTCCCGGGAGCGACACCGGACCTTGTGCTCGTCACCGTTGTCGCTCTTGCGCTGGCACTCGGTCCGCTCGTGGGAGCGGTGAGCGGATTTGTCGGCGGCGTCCTCGTTGCCCTCACTCCGCCGTTCGCCGGGGCCCTGGGCGTCAATGCCGTCGTGTACCTGGTGATCGGACTCCTTGTCGCCCGTCTGGTCGACCGACGCGACCGCACGGTTCCGCTCACCATCGCCATGGTCGCCGGCGCTGTGGCCGTGGGCACTCTTGCGGTGGCGGCGATCGATGCCCTCCTGGGCCGACCGGAGGTGCCCTGGGACCGGATGTTCGTCATCCTGGTGAGCACGGCCATCTATGCCGCGATCCTGGCCCCGGGGGTCGTTCCGGGGATCGCGTGGCTGGCCCGCAAACTGGAGCCGGTCGCCAAGGTCTCGTGAGCCCTGACCGCGGCTGGACCTGAGTTCGGGTGTCGTAATTTCACCTCATAACCGGACATAACCACCCCGGGAACGGCGCGCGGGTTGTCCTGCGTCGGACCTCCTGACATACCGTCGAGACCGTCATCGCCCGGACTTCAGGCGCCGGGCCGTCGGCCAGATGAAGGGAGCGGCGCGCGTGTCCCAGCGCTCGACCACGCGCCTGCTCGTCCTGGGCGTCCTCATCCTGTCGCTGCTGGTGACGCTCGTCGCCCGCGCCTTCTACCTGCAGATCGTCACCGGCGCGGAGTACCGACAGCAGGCCGACCGGAACACCGGACGCGAGATTGTCACCCCGGCCGTCCGCGGCCTCATCCTCGATCAGGCCGGACGGCCGCTGGTGTCCAACCGCACGTCAACCATCGTGACGATCGACCGCCAGGTGCTCACCCGCCAGCCGCAGAAGGGCGCGCAGGTGCTGTCCAAGCTCGCCGACCTCCTGGGAGTTCCCGTCGAGCAGATCTCCGACCGCCTGGCCACCTGCGGCAGCAAGGGGGCCAAGCCGCCGCCGGTGTGCTGGAACGGATCGACCTACCAGCCGGTCCCGGTGATGAGCGACATCGACAGCCAGACCGCGCTGTCGATCATGGAGCGACGCAGCGACTT
This sequence comes from uncultured Bifidobacteriaceae bacterium, assembly GCA_964343995.1. Lineage (GTDB taxonomy): Bacteria > Actinomycetota > Actinomycetes > S36-B12 > S36-B12 > JBAWXR01. Next base: position 6,971 of record CAYFLO010000001.1, on the reverse strand, counting down.
CCCCGGTGTCGCCGCCACGCTCACCGCCGTGCGCCAGTACCCCGAGCCCTTCGGTGTCAATGCCGCGCACATCCTGGGCTACCTCGGTCCGGTGACCGAGGAGCAGATCACGGCGCAGGCCGACTCCACCGCCCCCGACCGCCTGCGTCGCACCGACGTGGTCGGGCGCAACGGGCTGGAGAAGTCGTACGACACCGTGCTGCGCGGTGCTCCCGGCGTCACCCAGCTCGCCGTCGACACGGCTGGGCACGTCGTCGGCACGACGTCGACGACGCAGCCCAAGGCGGGCGACTACCTAGTGACGTCTATCGACGCGCGGCTGCAGGCCAAGGTGGAGGACGAGCTGCTGGCGGCCGTCCACCGCGCGCAGCAGCAGGGGTATCCGGGCTCAACGGGCGCGGCCGTGGTTGTCGACGTGCGCAACGGCCACGTCCTGGCCATGGCCAGCTACCCCACCTACGACCCGGCCATCTGGGTCGGCGGTGTCACACGCAAGCAGTACAAGGAGCTGATGGACTCCGACTCGCTGTCGTCCAATGCCATCCAGGGCCTGTTCGCGCCGGGCTCGACCTACAAGGTCATCAGCACGACGGCCGCGGCCAACGACGGGTTCAATCTCAACGGCACCTACCCGTGCCCCGCACAGCTCACCATCGGCACCCAGACCTTCCGCAACTTCGAGTCCTCCGGCTACGGCAAGATCCCGCTCTCGCGCGCGATCGAGGTGTCGTGCAACACGGTGTTCTATGGCATTGCCGACCGCATGTGGCAGCAGGCCGGCGGTGTCACGGCGACCAAGGAGTCACCCGATCCCATCGCCACGGCAGCCCACCAGTACGGCCTGGGATCGCCGTCGGGCGTCGACCTGCCGGGTGAGGCGGGCGGTCGGGTTTCCAGTCGCCTGTTCAAGTCGGCCAACTGGAACGCCATGAAGGACACCTGGTGCGCCAATGCCAAGGCGGGCTACCCCGAGACCCGTCGGACGAACCCGGGGCTCGCCGACTTCTTCACCGCTCTCGATGCGGAGAACTGCACCGACGGCTATCAGTGGCGCGTGGGCGACGCCCTCAACGCCTCCATCGGCCAGGGCGACACGGCGGTGACCCCGCTTCAACTCGCCATGGTCTACGCCGCGGTGGCCAACGGCGGAACCGTCTACGAGCCGCAGATCGCCAAGGCCATCGTGAGCGCGGACGGAACCGTGGTCAAAGACATTCCCCCGGTCGTGAAGTCGCGCGTGCCGCTGACCAAGTCGGCACAGTCCTTCCTCGTGCACTCACTTGAGGGCGTGGTGACGGACGGCACCGCCAAGACCCCCTTCGCCGGATTCCCGGTGGGCCAGATCCCGGTCGCTGCCAAGACCGGATCGGCGCAGGTCACCGGCAACAAGGTGTCGACGTCGTGGTTCGCGTCGTTCGCGCCCGCCAACAACCCCCGTTACGCCGTCGTCATGATGGTGACCGAGGGTGGCACGGGCGCCAAGACGTCCGGCCCCAGCGTGCGCGGGATCTACGAGGCGCTCTTCGGGGTCAGTGGCACGAGCGTGGATCCGGCGCGCAGCGTGCTCGTGGGCGGCAAGCCCAAGGAGACCCTGCCGATCGTCAAGCCGGACGGCACGCCGGTGGGCCCCATGGGTCAGGATGCGGGTGTGAATCCGGCTCGCAGCCAGGGCGCGGCGGGAGGCGGCTGATGTCGCTCATGACCCGCTACCGGGTGCGGCAGCGCACCCGCGTGCACCTGCTGGAGCACGGGCGCCGGGGAATCCTGCGCGACCTGGACTGGTTCCTCCTCGTGGCCGCCCTCGGCCTCACCATCCTGGGCTGCCTGCTGGTGTGGTCGGCGTCGCTGGCCGATATGGCCGCACCCGGTGACCCCACGTCGTACCTGCGCAAGCACCTCATCAACGTGGCCGCGGGCCTGGTGCTGGGCATCGTGGCGATGCGCGTCGACTACCGATGGCTACGTGCCTACTCCCCGGTGATCTGGGGTGTGTCGGTGTTCACGCTCCTGCTGCCGTTCGTGCCGGGCCTGGGTACCCGCATCGCCGGCGCCCGCGCGTGGATCTCGCTGCCGGGCGGGTTCACCTTCCAGCCGTCGGAGGTCGCCAAGATCGCGGTCATCCTGATGATCGCCGTGCTGCTGTCGGAGCGCCGCGACGTGGAGGAGGAGCCGCGCGCACGTGACATCTGGCTGGCTCTGGGTGCTGCGGCACTGCCGATGCTCATCATTTTGGTGCAGAACGACACCGGCACCATCCTCATCATGGGTGCGATCTCGGTGTCGATGATCGCGGTGGCGGGTGCGCCAACCAAGTGGCTCATCGGCATCATCGGCACCGGTGTTCTCGGCATCCTGCTGGCCATCCAGCTCGGTCTGCTGCAGTCCTATCAGGTGCAGCGCCTCACGTCCTTCATCAATCCGACGGCCGACGTGGGCAGTGCGGCCTACAACGCGACGCAGGCGCGTATCGCCATCGGCGGCGGTGGCCTCACCGGCTACGGCCTGTTCCACGGCCCGCAGACGCAGGGGCGCTTCGTGCCGGTCAACGAGAGCGATTTCGTGTTCACGGTGGCGGGGGAGGAGCTCGGATTCATCGGCGCGGCGGTCGTCATCCTCCTTCTGGGTGTCATCCTGTGGCGGGCGATCGTCATCGCCTATCGCGCCGATGACATGTTCGGCCGGCTCGTGGCCACGGGCGTCGCCGCATGGCTGGCATTCCAGATGTTCGAGAACGTCGGCATGACCATGGGGATCATGCCGATCACCGGCATTCCGCTGCCCTTCGTGTCGTCCGGAGGCACGTCGATGATGGCCGTCTGGATCGGCATCGGGCTGCTGGAGAA
>CAYFLO010000001.1:0-4118 GCA_964343995.1 uncultured Bifidobacteriaceae bacterium | reverse complement strand
TGTGCGCCTGCACACCGTCCGCGTATCCTGAGCAACCGTGTCGTTGACCACCCACGCCCCCGGGGCGAGCATTTTCGATGACCTCGAGGATCTCCTGCCACTGGTGTCCAAGCCGATCCAGTACGTGGGCGGTGAGGTCAACGCCGTCACCAAGCCGTGGGAGTCCGTGGCCGTGCGCTGGGCGCTTATGTATCCCGACGCCTACGAGGTGGGCGCACCCAACCAGGGCGTGCAGATCCTCTACGAGGTGATCAACAGCCGCGACGACGCGCTCGCCGAACGCACCTATGCGGTGTGGCCCGACCTCGAGGCGCTCATGCGCGAGCACGGCGTGCCCGCGTTCACCGTCGACGCGCATCGCCCGGTGGGCGACTTCGACCTACTCGGCCTGTCCTTCAGCACCGAGCTCGGTTACACCAACATGCTCACCACCCTCGACCTCGCGGGTGTTCCCCTGCTGGCGCGTGACCGCACGGTCGACCACCCGATCGTCGTCGCCGGCGGCCACGCCGCCTTCAATCCCGAGCCCATCGCCGACATCGTCGACGTGGCCGTCCTTGGTGACGGCGAGGAGGCGGTCGGACTACTCACCGATCTGGTGCGCGTCTGGAAGGAGCAGGGGCGTCCCGGCGGACGCGACGGGCTCCTGGCATCGATGGCCGCCACGGGCAGCATCTACGTGCCGTCGTTCTACGACGTGGAGTACCTCGACGACGGCCGTATCCGCCGAGTCGTTCCCAATCGCGCCGGGGTGCCGGGTCGCGTGCGCAAGCACACGCTCATGGACCTTGATGCCTGGCCGTTTCCGCAGGCCCCGCTGGTCCCGCTGGCGGAGTCGGTGCACGAGCGCATGAGCGTGGAGATCTTCCGTGGGTGCACGCGTGGCTGCCGCTTCTGCCAGGCGGGCATGATCACCCGTCCCGTCCGTGAGCGCAGCATCACCGGCATCGCGGCGATGGTCGACAACGGCCTGCAGCGCACCGGATACGAGGAAGTGGGTCTGCTCTCGCTGTCGAGTGCCGACCACTCCGAGATCGCCGATATCGCGCGCGGCCTGGCCGACCGTTACGAGGACGATCAGGTGGCGCTGTCGCTGCCCAGCACCCGCGTCGACGCCTTCAACGTCGACCTCGCCAACGAGCTCAGCCGCAACGGCCGACGCAGCGGACTCACGTTCGCACCCGAGGGCGGCAGTGAGCGGATGCGCAAGGTCATCAACAAGCAGGTCACCGAGGACGACCTCATCCGCACCGTCACCACCGCGTACGCGGCCGGCTGGCGCCAGGTGAAGTTGTACTTCATGTGCGGCCTGCCCACCGAGACCGACGACGACGTGCTGCAGATCGCCACCCTGGCCCGTGAGGTCATCAAGGCGGGTCGCCAGGCCACCGGCAAGCGCGACATCCGCTGCACGGTGTCGATCGGCGGCTTCGTTCCCAAGCCCCACACGCCGTTCCAGTGGGCGGCGCAGCTCGACCACGAGTCGACCGATGCGCGACTGATGAAGCTGCGCGATGCCATTCGCGCCGACCGCGAATACGGCAAGGCGATCGGCCTGCGCTACCACGACGGCAAGCCCGGCATCGTCGAGGGACTGCTGTCGCGCGGCGACCGACGCGTGGGCGCGGTCATCCTCCAGGCCTGGCGCGATGGCGCGCGCTTCGACGGCTGGAGCGAGCACTTCTCCTTCGACCGCTGGATGGCCGCGGCCGACCGCGCGCTGGCCGGCACCGGCGTCGACGTCGACTGGTTCACCATCCGCGAGCGACAGCGCACCGAGGTGCTCCCGTGGGACCACCTGGACTCCGGGCTGGACTCCGAGTGGCTGTGGGCCGACTGGCAGGACGCCCTGGACGAGCAGGCCGTTGACGACTGCCGCTGGACGCCCTGCTTCGACTGCGGCGTGTGCGACCAGATGGGCACGCAGATCCAGATCGGGCCGACCGGTGTCACGCAGCTGCCACTGCTGAGTGTGCCGACGGTTCCCGCTGTCGCAACCGCAACCGCACAGTCCTAGGTCGATGGCCCGTCAGGCTCCGGTGCGCGATGTCGCGCCCACCGTGCAGAAGGTGCGCCTGCGCTATGCCAAGCGCGGCCGGCTGCGCTTCGCCAGCCACCGTGACTTTCAGCGCGCCCTGGAGCGCGCCTTGCGCCGCGCCCGCGTGCCGATGGCGTACAGCGCGGGCTTCCACCCGCATCCGAAGGTGTCGTATGCCAATGCCGCCCCCACGGGCGTGGCCAGTGAGGCGGAGTACGTCGAGATCGGGCTGGCGCAGGAGTGCGACCCCGACGTGCTGGCCCAGGCGCTCGACGCGGCCTTGCCCCCGGGCCTTGACATCGTCGAGGCGGTGACCGCCGGCACGCCGGACTTCGCCGCCCGGCTGGAGGCAAGTGCCTGGGAGCTGCGCCTGCGGGGGGTGGAGCCCGGCGCCCTCCAGGGGGCGGTGGACCGTCTCCTGGGGGAGGACGAGGTCCTCGTGGAGCGGGTCACCCGTGACGGACGCCGGCGCTTCGACGCCCGCGGGGCGATCGTGGCGGCCACGGTGCGGTCGGGGGAGCCGGGGACGCCGGAGGAGACCGAACCCTGTGCCATACTCGACCTGGTCGTTCGGCACGGAACCCCGGCTGTGCGGCCCGATGACGTGATTTCCGCCCTCCGGCTCGTGGCTGACCTCGTGCCGCCGAAACCCCCTCGGGTGACCCGGCTGGCACAGGGGCCGCTGATGGAGGACGGGCCTGCGGTGGCTGACCCGCTGGCCCCTGACCGGGCCGCGAGCCGACCGCCGCACCACCAGAAGGCTTGACGAGGCTCACCCCTCGTCCGACGGGCACCAGGCGCGCCAGCATTGCGCGCCGGGGCCGAAGGAGTGCGACCCCATGGTCGACAGCAACGACACGAACCAGACATCTGCCGACGGCACTGAGGCATCGGCCTCGCCGCGGCCCCGCCGCCGGGCCGCCAGCCGGCCCGCCGGTCCGCCCCAGACCCCGGACGCCGCCGCCACGGCCGCGGCCGCCGACGACGCCCCGGCCAAGCCGGTGCGCCGCACCCGTAAGAAGGCCGATGCCGCTCCCGACGCGCCGGACGCGTCCACTGATGTCGCGGCGTCGGCCAGTGACCCGTTCTCCCCGCTCTTCCAGGCGCCGGACCTCGCGGCGGCCCCGGCCGTCGTCAAGCGACGGGCTCGGCGCACGGCCGCGACGGTCATCGCCGAGGAGCTCGCTGCCGAGAGCGACGAGCTCGATGACGCTTCGGAATCCGACGAAGCCGATGACGAGTCCGGCACCGATGGTGACGACGCGGGTCGTCGTCGCCGTCGTCGTCGTCGCGGTGGACGCGGCCGCAAGCGCCGCGGAGATGGCGAGGCGTCCGACGAGGAGTCGTCAGAGTCCGATGAGGGCGATGACGAGTCCGGTGAGTCCGAGGATGGTGACGAGGAGTCCGGTGACGGGCGCGGTTCACGTCGTCGCCGCCGCCGTCGCCGCCGTGGCTCCGGTGACGGAGACGACGGCTCGCCGGACGATCCGCCGAACACCGTCACGCGCGTGCGCGAGCCGCGCGGTCGCGACGAGGTCGCCTCGCTTCGCGGGTCCACCCGGCTGGAGGCCAAGAAGCAGCGGCGCCGCGAGGGTCGCGAGGCCGGTCGCCGCCGCGCCCCGATCCTCACCGAGGCGGAGTTCCTCGCGCGTCGGGAATCCGTCAACCGCGTCATGGTCGTGCGCCAGCGCGGCGAGCGCACGCAGATCGCGGTGCTCGAGGACGGCGTACTCGTCGAGCACTACGTCACCCGTGGTTCAGCGGCGTCGATGGTGGGCAACGTCTACCTCGGCCGCGTGCAGAACGTGCTGCCGAGCATGGAGGCCGCGTTCGTCGACATCGGCCGTGGTCGCAACGCCGTGCTCTACGCCGGTGAGGTGAACTGGGACGCGGCCGGCCTGGATGGCCAGCCCAAGCGCATCGAGGTCGCGCTGAAGTCCGGTGATCCCGTGCTCGTGCAGGTCACCAAGGATCCGGTCGGGCAGAAGGGTGCGCGCCTCACCAGCCAGATCTCGCTGCCGGGCCGCTTCCTGGTCTACGTGCCCGACGGCTCGATGACCGGCATCTCGCGCAAGCTGCC